>DJMM01000039.1 GCA_002435365.1 Ignavibacteriales bacterium UBA6490 | reverse complement strand
CGTATCCTTAACCGAAGCACTGAATGCAGGTGTTGCTATTGAGCAGCTTGATATTGCAGATCTTGAATATCATCTGGCAAATATTGTTGAGAATCCTGACATCTTCCAGGTTTATACAAATCTTAAGGAAGGATCAATAAAACATCTTGCCGCCTTCACCAATTGTCTAACATCCCCTCAGGAATCTGCTTTCTAATTATCATAGATTCAAAAAACTCTGCTACTAAAAAGTCCCGATGCTTATCGGGACTTTTTCATTTTAAATCCGGTATATAGAAGAAGTGGTTCAATTATTATTTCAGTGTTTTTGCTTTCTACTCTTTATCATGATTTCTTAGTTATCAGGAATTTGGAAAGGAAACTAAATAAATATTAAACAGGCCGGATATTTGTACCTGAAACCTAACCCGCATACTATTCCGGGCTGTAAAGCATCATTTTTTGAACAGGTCAAAAAATATCCTGAAGTTTAGGCTAAAAATATCTCCAAATTTTATATATTTCGCTGCAAATAAATTTTAGTGTTTTTTGAAAAGTTTAGCTAATGGCTGTTTTTAAACGAAGGATTGTCAGGGAAAGGGTACTGCAGATTCTGTATGCCCTTGAGATGAATAAGGATAATATGCAGGCTCTTATCGATAGTATGCTTTCCGATATTCCTGATAAAACAGATCAAGATTTTGGCAGAAGCCTTATCGATCGTGTTATTATTCATCAAAAGGATCTTGATAATTATATAAATCTGCATGTGAACAACTGGGAGATGGGCAGAATTGCGCTTATCGACAAGCTGCTGCTCAGAATAGGGATATGCGAGCTTTTATTCTTTCCTGAAATACCCCCGAAGGTTTCAATTAATGAATCAATTGAAATTGCAAAGGAATACAGTACTGGCGGCAGCGGAAAATTTATTAATGGCATCCTTGATGCAGTACTCGCTGAGCTAAAATCCGGAGGCAAGCTTTCTAAAATCGGCAGGGGACTGGTTGATGAAACAATCGCAAAACCGAAAAAGTAATGAAAGAAAAAGGGAGGATATTCATATGGACACTGTTCGACTTTGCTAACACAGCATTTTCCGTTATCATAGTAACCGTAATCTATTCAAAATATTTTTCCAATTATGTTGCTGGTGGTCAAAGATGGCTGTGGGGACTGGCAGTAAGCATTTCCATGGTTTTGGCTGCCATGCTTAGTCCGCCGCTCGGGGCAATAGCTGATTTTTCAAGAAACCGCAAAAGATTCCTCCTTGCATTTACGCTTTTGTCGGTTTCGTGTACAGCATTAATGTTTTTTGTTAAAGAAGGGGATATTCTGCAGGGACTGCTGCTGTTTATTCTTGCCAATATCGGTTTTGAAGCCGGCCTTGTTTTTTATGATGCATTCCTTCCCAATATTACTTCTGAAAAAAATTTCGGCCGTGTTTCCGGTTACGGCTTTGCGATGGGATATGTGGGAGCATTGACAGTCCTTCTGATAATTATGGTATTATTGCCTGAATCCACATCACCGGAGTATAATTTTTATATCCGGCTCTCATTTGTGGTAGCTGCAGTTTTTTTCCTTGCATTTTCAATTCCTCTGTTCCTGTTTATAAGCGAACCGAAAAGAACTGAAAGAATCCGGAAGGATCTGCTTAAGAACGGAATTAAAAAAAGCGTAAATACATTTAAAGCAATTTTCTTCAGGAATGAATTTCCCTCAATTAAAAGATTCCTGATTGCCTTTTTCCTTTATAATGACGCCATCATCACCATAATTGCATTTGCATCGATTTTTGCATTCAATGTTTTGCATATGCAGGATGATGAGATAATTATCTTTTTTGCNNTGGATAGCGGTTGTTATAGGGGCTTTTTTCGTTAATACTGTTTTTCAGTTTTATATTGTGGGATTGTTGTCGGGACTGGCAATCGGTTCATCTCAGTCCTGCAGCCGAAGTCTTATGGCACTGCTTATCCCGAAGGAGAGGGAAGCAGAGTTTTTTGGTTTTTATGACGGATTGTTCGGGAAATCATCCGCGGTTGTGGGACCGCTTGTTTATGGCATTGTATCCGATTTTTCAAATGAGAGGTTTGCAGCACTTGCCATTGGACTGTTTTTTATATCCGGACTTATTATTCTTCAGAAAGTAAAAGAACCGCTGGTTAAACAATCATAAGGTTTTTAATATCGAGCCTGCCTTAACCAGAACATCATCATTTTTTGCAAAACAAATCCTGATAATTCTTTCTTTATATTCACCTGAATAAAAAGGGGATAAGGGAATTGCCGCTATTCCTTTTTTCCTGGTAATGTATTCGCAGAAGCTCATATCATCCAGATCGGAGATACCGGAATAATCCAGAAGCTGGAAATAGGTGCCTTCAGATGGGACAAACCCGAAATTCGATCCGCCGATCTCGTTAAGGAATATGTCTCTTTTATCCTGGTAAAATTTATTAAGGGAAAGGTAGTGTTCTTCATTCTTAAGATATTCGGCGTATGCATGCTGTACAGGTGTGTTTACCGCAAAAACAACAAATTGATGCAGCTTCTTAAATTCATTCATCATTACTTCAGGAGCAGCGCAGTATCCCACTTTCCAACCGGTGGTGTGGAATGTCTTGCCGAAAGAGGAAATAACAAAAGATCTTTCGGAGAGTAACTCTGAACTGCTTATGCTAAGATGCGGACGACTGTCAAAAGTTATATGCTCATATACCTCATCGCTTATTAAAATAAATGAAAATCTCTTTGCAAGGTTTTCAAGAGTGAGTATATCATCCCGGGTCACTAATTTGCCCGTCGGGTTATGGGGCGAATTAATAATTATAAGCTTAACATTGGCATTTATCCTTCGTTCCACCTCTTCCCAGTCTATCGAATAATCGCTCCGAGGCTTTATAAAAACCGGTATTCCGCCTGATGCAGTAACTGCAGGGGCATATAAATCATATGCCGGTTCAAAAATTATTGCCTCATCACCCTTGTTGATTACTACCGATATTGCCGTATAAAGCGCTTCAGTGGCGCCGGATGTTACAACAATTTCCTTCTGCGGATCATAATATTTTCCGTAAAGCTTTTTAGTCTTTATTGAAATTTGTTCAAGTAATGCCGGAACACCCGGCATGGGAGCATACTGATTTAATCCTTTTCTCTGGAAACTGTGCACGAGATCGATTAATTGGTCCGAGCAGTTGAAATCAGGAAAGCCCTGAGAAAGGTTCAGTGCATTGGATTCATTCGCCATTTTTGACATTACGGCAAATATACTGGTACCCGTTGCGGGTAATTTTGACTTTATCATTCTTATTTAGTTTTTTAACTGAAATTCAGGATCCGGCGGACGTAGTTCATTATAACGTCTTTCCAGCTGTGCAATAGCAAAACGGTTTCCCCGGTGGGCTGCATTCCTGTAATATTTTATATCCTCTCCAGAGTTCTTTGAAACGATGAGTTTCTTTTCATATAAATATCCTAGAACTACCTGCGCCAGAATGGAACCTTTATCGTTTGCCCTGATGATTATTTCAGCTGCCGAATTAATATCTCCGCCGGTTTCTTCGTAAACTACTGATGCTGCTTCCCTTATTTCAGCCTCCTTATTAGTCCCGCCCTGTATACTTCGCCATATTTCAAGAGCTCGGGCGACATTCTTCACAGCATACTTTCCGGTATAAGTGATTAAACCTAATTCGACCTGCGCAGGGATATAATTTCTTTCAGCGCATTTAATAAGCAGATCTACTGCATCCTTGCCGGTAATTGAATTGTCAAGGTTGAAATCATACAAGCCATACCATACGAACATTGCTTCAGGCTGATCATTTAAGGCAGCATCCTTAAGCTTGCTCATAAAACTATCATCCTTTGCAAGCTCATACAATTTTACAGTCGATCTGTAGGAATCAAGTTTTGCACCTCTTATAAAATATGAAGCAGCAGTAATCCGGTTAACGGGGTAATAAATACCTTCTTCATAAAGTCTGCCGATCAATGTTAATGCTTCAGGACACCCGTACTCAGCAGCTTCATCAAGTGCTGCCAAATCCTGCTTGTCGAAACTTATCTCCTTCTGCCCGTTTTTAACGGCGATTATCTTCTCAAATTTTTTATTACCTGAGAGAAGCAGATCATCGAATAATAATGAATCAGTTATTTCCGAAGTCTTGGAAGTAACCGGTTTATCGAAATCGATAAAAACCAGACCGGGAGAGGTGAAATTATCCTCTGCAGTTTCCGGAATTGCCGTTCCGGTTGTATCAAAATCCGGGGGAAGCTGCTTCCTGATTTCCTCGATAATATCAACTGCGGGTTTATGGCCTTTGTCCGCTGATCTTTTTAAATAAAAATATGCCTTCTTCCAGTCTTTTTTTAAAACCAGGTTATCGGTATGGAGGAGTCCTATAATATAATCTGCCGGCGCCATGCCGTCATTTGAAGCCAGCTGAAAATTCTTATAAGCTTCAAACGGATTCCATTCAACACCCCATCCGTTAAAGAGAAGGATGCCATAATTAAATGCAGCGGCAGGCAGCTTCTGTAAAGCAGCTTTTTTTATCCAGTAAGCAGCTTTAATAGTATCAGCAGGCTGATCTTCCCCTAGCAGGTATCTCAATCCCAGTTCATGCTGTGCCAGGGAATTACCTGAATTGGCTTCCTGTACAAGATTAAACTGCTGCCATATACGATAGGATAAATCCGGCTGGTAAAACAATGTATTCTTTTTGACCGGACGGTTTTTCTTAAATGCGAGACTCCCCGTTGAATCCTGACCATAGATTATCGCAGACAGGATCAGGAAAAATATAAGCAGGTTTTTGTTCAAATAATCATATCCAAATAAATGTAAATATAATATAGTTAACGTGTAAAGAACAGGCTTTATTTCTGACAGTGAAAAATGAATTGCGGTTTAAGATCAGGTAATGATGTGAGACATTTTTTAATTTCTGGCCGCCTTATCGAATAAATTAACTTTTGAAACCAATTCATCGGCTTATTTCTGCAATTTAGAGCAGTTTTTCGGTAACTATGTAATTTGATCGGTTTTTAATCGCTTTAACATGAAATTAAGTATCAATTGTATTTATCTGTGCCCCAGCCACCGTTTATCTCCCGCTTACCTTCCACAAATTCGTGGAGGGTAGCCGTAAGGTAAGCGCAAGGTAAGCGCAAGGTAAGCGCAAGGTAAGCAATTTACGTGACCCCATAAAGTAGACAATTATTAACCACAGTAAATGTACAAAATTCAGGTTTTTAATAACCGGTTGAAATTGAACAAAACTGCCTGAAAATTAAAAAGAAGGGTCTATTATAATGAATAGTCTCCGGAATCAATATATCCGGTTAAAAAGATAGATTTATCAGCAGGATCAAAAGAAGTCCCCCAAGGAATGAAAAAATCACCAGGTTTTTATGATTTTTCAGCATTTCGCCTAAGATTGCGTGAAGAGCAAGGAAGATAAATCCACCTGCAATATGTGCCATTACGCTGCTCATGATAACCGGGGAAACAAGGTCATGGAAAATTGTAAATCCCGCCACAGCACCTAAAATTGTGGTGGATTCCACCAGGGCAACGTATGTTAATATTTTTGATTTCCGGTACCCTGAGCTTATCATAAGGGCCGCCAGTGCAAGTCCTTCCGGAAATTTATGGGTCAGTACGGCAAAAAAAACTGACTCACCACCATGCCGGTGTCCGATCCCTGATGTCAGTGCAACTCCGTCAAGAAATGAATGTATGGACAAAGCAGTAAGCAGCGTCAGTACGATCTCAGAAAATTTGTGGGTGGTCTGCTCGTCGAAATGCGTGGCTGAGCATGCAGGACAAACGTGAGAAAAATATTTGCTTATTATCCAGAATAACAGATATCCCGATGCAGCAGCCAGGATAAGCTGCATCCATCCGATCTCACCGAATGATTCAGGCAGGAGTGTAAATGCTGCTGCACTGAAAAGTGCACCTGCAGAAAACGAGATCAGGCCGCAAAGTTTTTTATGATTTAGCCTTATGGCAAAAACAAACAGTGCCCCGGTTATTGCGCTGATAAGAACCAGAATGGATTTTAACAGGATATCGGAAAACATCGTCCTCTTTTTAAAAACATAAAATTTGTGTTGTAAACTATAAAAAAAATAGATGTTTTTATAATATGGCTGCATTGACTGTTCTGCAAATCACTAAACTAAAGCTAGCAAGTCACCATATTCTTCGGTTAATCACTAGGTAATATACAAATTGACAGGAAAGTTATGAAAACGCTTTTGACTTTTACATTCTTTATTATGTTGTTATTAAGTGCGTGCAAGGATAATTCCACTTCTGCTGATAATAATTCTCCCGGCGCCAATGAAGTGGTGATGCAGGGCAGCAAATTTTCCCCTGCACAGATTACAGTGGCAAANNGGCATGACAGGATCAGTTGTGGTTCAATAAAAGACTTAAAAGACTTATTAGATTTATAAATGATCGGCTGTTCAAGAACTTAATTTTTTGTTTCAGCTGGTCATTAATTTTGTAAATGAAAAAGCCTTCTTGAGATCCATTTAAGGAGATGCCTTTTGGTTGTAAATCTATATAACGTTGTTATACAAACACAGATCGGACACCTGTTTCTTAAAAAATTTTAGTCGAACTTCTTTTCCAGCCGCTTTTAAACTAATACCTTAATGATAAGCAGCTAAGCCCGCCGTCCAGTTTCCTGAATTCCGAAACATCTAATTCAATGGTCTCATAACCAAGCTTTTCGATTTTTGACCTTGTATCCGGAAATCCCTTTGGAACCAGCACTCTGTCATTTAACCACAGACTATTGGCAGCATAACTTTCAGCAGGTTCTACCGGGATTCTGTTATATTTCTCAAATTCTGATTTATTATAAAACTGTATTGTTGAAAGAAGATTATTTTGCTGGAGATACGATACGTCTGATTTGAGATGGAGTGAATTTTCAACTGTAAGAATCGTGCTGGTATATCCGAATTTTGAAAGTATCTGAAAAAGCTGCTGTGCACCCAGCGAATTAGTTCGTTCGGAGCGACCGATAAAATAGTGATTATCAACCTTCATTACATCGCCAGCATCAAGGGTTCCGGGATGCCGGATTTCCTCAATAATCCGAAACTTTTCAGTCAGGATTTTCTTGATAGCTTTTACTTCACCTTTTCTTGAAAAAGCCCCGGGATTAGTAATCACGGCCCAATCTGAACTAACCAATGCAGTATCTTCAATAAATACGGAATCGGGGTACTGTTCATCAGCTTCAAGCTCAGTAACTTTTAGTCCGCATTTTATAATTGCTTCAATATATCTCCCGTGCTGTTTTAGCGCTGTGGAATAATCCGGTTTGCCAAGATTCGACATTGACAATCCTTTGATCAGGTTCCGGCAGGGAGTTTTGACAATAGCTTTTGTAAACATTTCGTGCTTAGTAATATAATTTTGTAAATATAACTAGACTAAAATTAAATTTAGCAGAAACAAGTAATGAATCAAAAAAAAATTTAATGATTTGCATGGCGAGCGAAAAAAAATCCATTTTTAGAAATCGATCAGTGGTGGATTTCATCTCAACTCCGGACTCTTACTGACAAGTTGTATTTCATATCCGGTTATTTTTTAATTTGCGGGCAGCTCAGTCTCTTTAATGTAATAAAAAATCAGAAAGATTCTATATCAGATTTTGTAACCGTTCAAATAATTTATCTGGAAAAATTTCTGAATAAATATCAGATTCTGGCCAAAGAAGTAAAAAATTTTCCAGCTAACAGGAAAAATTATGAAAGCTCATCATCTCATCTGTTTATCGGCAGTTCATTTCTTATTCATTCCGCCGGTTTTATCTCAAAACTTAGATAATACCTTCGACATCAGCTCCGAGAGTCAGATTGTTGAAGAAACAATCCGGAACAGCATAGGCTGGGCAAAGAATAAAGATATTGCTCTGCTCTATTCAGTAATAGCCAATGACACAAATTACATTGAAGTGGATCCTGATAAAAACATTGTAAAGGGATTTCAGGAATTCAGGAAAGCGGAAAGCTTCTGGATGAGTCCTGATTTTAAAGCCATACGATACGAAATTAAGGAGTTAAAATTAAACTTCGCAAAAACTGGGAATGTCGCCTGGTTTTTCTGCATACTCGATGATATAAATGAATGGAAGGGACAGCCAGCCAACTGGGAAAATACAAGGTGGACAGGGGTACTGGAAAAGAGAAACAACAGGTGGCAGATCGTGCAAATGCATTTTTCCTTTGCGGCTGATTAGAAGATTGAATTTACAGGGAGTTAGAATTAAAAAAAGGGGTAATGGTTACGTTCCGGTTAAGCTGCAAAAATCGCCTGTTGACTTCCTGGTAAAGTGGGTTTAAGTATCATAATTAAATATATTCGGCATTATTTGTTCCAGGCGGTATGAGATTGGAGAGATTGGTATGATTCTGGTTTGTTCTGAATTCTTTTATCCTCTGAGAATTTTATTTCCCCACTTATTTAAAACTTTGTCTGGACCAGCATTCCTAAGGTGGATACTGGGGAATTTATTAATGTTTGTGCAGGCATATTAGTGATCTTACTTTCTTAACCTGCTTTATTTGAAGTAATATCTGCGAAACTTCAACCATTATGCAGGATAAAACAGAATTCAGCAATATTATTTTACGTTATTGAATAATGTGGTATTTCATAAATTTTTTAATTTTCCTCAAATATATATCCTCATTATCTGGATATCCATCTATTTCTAAATTCTTTGGTTAAATACAGTTTTTTTTCTTATCAAAAGACACGCTTCAAAAATAAAAATCCCGTTTTCACCGGGCATTTTAATTCTGCGGGGAGAATAACATTGATGAAAGAGTTCAAAAAGAAATTTTTAGTTAAATTTGCAGGGATATTAATTATTTATACACAAGAATCTTATGCCCACTGTTCGTTTCTGTTCAAATAAATTTATCAACCTGATTATTCTGGTTCTGATTTTCTTTCCGGACATAAGTGCCCAGGAGACGAATTATTTTTATACCGGCAAACCTTACGGAAGCGAGGCATTGTTTAATCCTGTTAGTCTCTTCATAAACGGCAGCTTTGATGTCACCCAGCTGCAGTCGGTTTCCAACCGGATTGGTGACCAGGACTATGATAAAACATTTCGTACAGTGATGAGGAGCCTGGGACATCCATTTGAAAATATCAGCCATTATGGATGGAATCTTTTCCTGCGAACGGAATTTCTTCCTCTAAGTTTTAAGAAGGAGGAGATGCAGTGGATACCCAACTATCAGCAGCATCTTATAGGTGGGGGAATGTTATATACTGCAATGAAGGAATGGTACAGTATGCATAATTTCCCGGTGCCTTGGCTCTTGTCTTCAGTTACTTTGATGACCCATCATATTTTGAATGAGATGTTAGAATCGGGACCAAATGAAGTGTGGAGTGTTGATGAGGTTTCCGATATTTATATTTTTGATCTGGGAGGTATTGTACTTTTCAGTTTTGATTCCATAAACGAATTCTTCAGCAAAACGATGAATCTGTCGGACTGGTCTTTACAGGCAACCATTGCATTTCCTTACGGCAGAGTGAATGCTGGTCAATATTTTTCAATGAAATGGAAACTTCCGTTCTCGGACACTTATTCACTTTTCTATCGTTATGGAATGGGCGGAGTTGCCGGGCTCTCAAAAAAACTTGAATCAGGAGACAACCTTTCATTCGGCATAGGTTTCAGAACCAAACATCTTGTTGATGTAACGCAAACTGCCAGGCAGAGAACTATCGAAACCAGCTGGCAGGCAGGAGTATATTATGACAGGAATAATTCTTTACTTGCATCGGTAACTTTGAGCGGGGTAAGAGAATACTTTGCCTGCATAGACATTTATCCGGGAATAATATATATAGGTGACTTTTCACCCGGTCTATGGACTATTATTGGACGGAACGGCAATTCAGTTTTTGGAATTACAACAAGATACATTCTCAGCTTTGGATATGAAGTGAATTATTAATTAAGCCGAATCCAGGCTGATTTCAGCAAATGATTAACAATTTATTATATTAATTAGTTTTTTCTCTTTAAAGAGATCAAATTCATCAGAAAAAATTACCCCGTTTTCACGGGGCATTTTTGTTTTGCGGGGAGACAGTCCCGAAAGCTTTCGAGATCCGCAGGTAAAAAAAGGGGTTCAAAACGAGCTATTTTCCCATTATTTGATAGGGTGATGATGAAAAAGTGACTGTGAGGTTTTGAATATAAAAAAGCAGGAAAGATGAGAATCTCTCCTGCTGTCGAATACTATCCGTTTATTTTATCAGTATCATTTTGCTGCTTGCAGTATATTCTCCTGTCTGAATTCTGTAAATATATAATCCGCTGGCAATCCGCCAGCTGACGGATGTAAATCGTGGTNNACGGAGTGGATTCGTGGTTCAGACAATTTAGGTAAAATTATTTCCCTCATAACCTGCCCCTAATAATGAACCGCAATGTAAGATAGTAAATCTATCATCAAGCACTGGCATATTGATTGAGATTCTATGAGCTTCTGCATCATAAAATTAAGGTGACTTAAATTGGTCAGCTTGTGAAGGGTGGCTGAAACTCCACCTTCCTGGGAAATCTCCGAATAATTGAAAATATCTGATGACTAAAAAATGACAGTCTCAATCTTTTACAGCCAAATAAGCCGTCTACACAGACCCCTTAAAAAACATGATAACCTCGAAAACTGCATTTATTAGGAATAAT
>DJMM01000097.1 GCA_002435365.1 Ignavibacteriales bacterium UBA6490 | reverse complement strand
TTTCGGAACTTAAAGTAATGTACTGTATCAAGCTGTCAGGGATCGTTTCCCACAATCCGGCCGTATCGAGATTATAATAAATCCCGTCATTAGCTTTCCTGAAATAGGAAACAGACATATCCGGAATACCGCCGATAAAAATTGTATCCGTCTCCTGAATATATTGCTTGCCGCCGATAGTCGAAGTTCCGGTATATCTGACAGAGCGGTGACCATTTACTGCAGTACCGGTGGAATCCTGTGTCTCAAGTATAAATTTATAATAAGTTCCTGTATTCCCCGGAAAATAATTACCGGTATCGCCATTACCCCCATCAACGGGATTGCTGTCTTCCTTGCATGCGGCAAGAAAAAGCGATAATACAAGCAGGACCGTAAAAAATATCCTGGTTTTCATTTTCTCTCCATTAATTGTTCTAATATATTCCTTAATCTTTTAAAAGCAATTGATCTGTGGCTTATTTTATTTTTTTCATCTAATTCAAGCTCACCCATTGTTAAATTATAACCATCGGGGACAAATAACGGATCATAGCCGAATCCGTTATAACCTTTTCCGTCTTTAACGATCTTTCCATTAACCTCGCCGTAGGAGTCAATAATTTTGGTCTCATCCATAAAAACAGCAGCACATACAAATCTTGCATTATGAGGTTCAGGCAACCCGCTTAATTCAGAAAGAAGCTTTTTATTATTGTCATCATCACCGGCATTTTTCCCGGCATATCTTGCAGAGATAACACCCGGTGCATTTTTCAATTGCTCAACTTCCAGACCGCTGTCATCGCCAATAGCAGGAATATTAAAATGCTCAAATACCGTTCGTGCTTTTATAAGCGCATTTTCCCTGAAGGATATTCCATCCTCCTTAATTTCAGGAAAATCTATGTAATCAAGCAATGAGATTATCTGGAAAGGGCTGCCTTCAAATATTTTTTTTACTTCTCTTAATTTACCTTTATTTTTAGTAGCAAAGATGATTTTCTTCACTCCACCCTCCTTAATAATGATTGCAGCTCCGATCTTCCGGAAACTATAATTTCTTTTTCATCATATCCTGATACCTCACCATTCCGCACCAGCCACTCACCTCCCACCATAACATTTTTTACCGCACCGGCATCTGCAGAAAATACAAGATCAGAATAAAGATTTTCCCCTTCCGGTAACGGGCTGCTGTACCTGTTAAGATCAACAAGTACAAGATCTGCTTTCTTCCCTTCTTCTATACTTCCTGTTTCATTGTCGATACCGAGAGCTTTTGCACCTTCAATATTTGACATCCTGAAAATGGTTAAGGCATCCATTGCAGATGCACCATGATAAGGCTTCTGCATAAGCGAAGCAAGACGCATTTCCTGAAACTGACCCAGATTATTATTGCATGCAGCTCCGTCGGAACCGAGGGAAACCGTAATTCCATGCTTTATGAATTCGGGGATTGGTGCAACTCCCGAACCCAGCTTCAGATTCGATGACGGGCAATGTGCTACACTTACTTTCCTTTTTGAGAGTATGTCTATTTCATTTTTATTGACGTGTACACAATGTGCAAGAACAGTTTTACCCTCAAGAATTCTGATCCGTTCGAAATATTCGATATTGCCGCATCCGAACATCTCTTCCACCCTCCGGCCTTCATTAAGATTCTCAGATGAATGAGTATGGTACACGCTTCCTCTGAAATCTTTCATAAGTTCGGCAGTTTCTTTTAAAAGCGTTTCAGAAGAACTGAGCACAAAACGCGGGGCAAATCCATACCTTATTTTTTCATTTTTATTATGAAATTCTGCTGCCAGTTCACCGGTTTGTTTAAGCTCCCCGGCAGTGGAAGATTTAAATGAAGGGAAAAGATCATTTTTATCCATCATGCATTTTCCCGCAAATGCACGTATTCCGCTGTGTATAAGTTCTTCAAAAATAATTTCCTGGTGACGGAGTGTGCCCATATCAAGAATAGTAGTAGTACCGGACTTTAAAAGCTCGTACAAGCCAAGTCTTGCAGCAGCTTTAAGTGAATTTTTGTTATGTGCATTTTCGTATGGAAAAATTCTGTACTGCAGCCAGTCCAGCAATTCAAGGTCATCGGCAATACCTCTGAACAGAGTCTGGCACAGATGTATATGGGTCTGAATAAATCCCGGTATCATTACCAGATCATTATAATATTCCGCAGAATTACCTATAATATCAGAGGCAGGAAATATCCTTTTTATGATCCCGCCCGATATTTCAACTGCATGAGAGGTCAGGATCCTGTTCTCCCTGTCAGCGGTGATTATTCTGGAGGGGATGATAATTCTGCTATTCATTTGTGTTGTTTTCCTTCATTATCTCTTCAAGCACTTCAAATGCATAACGCAGATGGGGGATCACTATGGAGCCGCCCACAATCAGAGCGATATTAAAAGATTCATATAATTCCTGGCGGGTGGCGCCTTCCTGGAGAGAGCGGTCGATATGGTAAAAGATGCAGTCGTTGCACCTTAAAACCATTGAGCCCACCAGACCCATCAGTTCTTTAGTCTTTGCATCTAAAGCACCATCGATATAAGCCTTATTATCGAGAGCAAAAAATTTCTTAAAATCATTAAACCCGGAATTAAGGATAATATCATTCATATCTTTTCTGTATTTCCGGGTTTCTGCTGTTGTTTTTTTCATACTAACCTTTTAAAAATCAGTTTAACAAGATAATAAAATCGTGAATATTGTGCCGATTCGAAAAAGGCTGGTGCTTTTTAAATTTTTGAGAAATTAAAATTCCGCTGGGATGGATTCCTGCAGAAAAAGTATTATGTAAATCGATCAATTTCTTTATTCTAAAATGACTACCATTCATTCCAGTCTCCCCTCTGGAGAGGAGGTTGGGGGTGTGTTGTTTCCCTGGTTGGCAGCCTGTTACCAATCCGGAATTAAAAAAGTTTCTTTTGTCCTTTCGAAAAGATAACCCGAAATGCAAAAAGTTGTCAGTGCAAACACTTAATCTTTACCACCTAACCCGAATCTAATCCCATTCTAACCTGATTCTAACCTGATTCTGTTCCCATTTTTCCGGAATTAGGATCAGGTCAAAATGAGAGTATTTGGGAGTCGGATTAAAACCAGGAAAGTAATTGGAAGTGTTGGAAAAATGGAAAATATTCTGACCCGTCAGTCAGTGGGGTTCTTTTTCGGTACACATTTTTTAGTTGAAATTTTAATTTTTCCTGAGAAGAATTGCGCTACCGCGGGATTTTTCAGGTCCGGAACTGCATCTATAACTGTTCACAATAAAAAAACCCCGTCAGGGGTTTTATAAAAAAAATAAAATAGTGTGCATCAGTTTATTTTTTAAAGCTTATTAAATAGATGTATCCGCCAAGGATAATGGTTACTGCAGCCTGTAAGTATAATGGTGTTGAGATAAGTTCCGTAGCAAGCAGGCCGGCTGAAATAAATAAAAATTTAAAAGTATAATAAGCTGCTTTGCTCAAAACAATACTGATTACTGCAGAACCAAATACATTCTTAATTTTTTCCGACAAATAATAGAACAACCAAACATTCATGAATAATTCTCCCGTGATCAATAATGATTTCAGTACTGATGGATGTGCCGAAATAACAAATGAAAATATGGGGAGACTTAATGCAATTAGATATGCATTTTTCCTTGATGTATGAGCTATGGACAATATCAGCATTATGCGCATCGGTTCAAGAAGATACAGTGGAAAACTGAATAAATGCGATATTGCAGGTGTAAAATAGATAAATGCGAGGGCAAGGATATCAATTAATATTGTTCTTGTTTTATTTGCAGATACTGCAATTGCTGCTGTATTGTTCATAATTCCGTCCGTTTTTAATGCCACTAATATAAAAGATTTTTGTCTCTTAATAAACAAATAATTATGTTTAAAACAAAAGAAATTACTGGTGATTTATGGATAGACGACACTTTATATTAAAAAGCATCGCTGCAGGAGTAGCAGCCGGCACAGTTGCTTCTCTCGGCAGGTATTCAGAATTGTTTGCTTCCGGGCTTCCCTCCGAAAAATATGACCTTGTTGCAATCAAAGGCGGCGAAGCAGAAGATATGTTCGATTCTGCAATTGCCGAGCTTGGCGGCATGAAAAATTTTGTTAAAAAGGGACAGGATGTTGTCGTAAAGCCCAATATCGGCTGGGACGTGATTCCTGAAAAAGGCGCCAATGCAAATCCGAAGCTGGTGGGCAGAATTGTTAAACGCTGTTATGAAGCGGGCGCAAAAAATGTTTATGTGTTCGACCATACCTGTGATGAATGGACAAGGTGTTACAGCAACAGCGGAATTGAAAAAGCTGCAAAGGATGCCGGCGCAAAGGTTGTATCAGGCGACAGCGAAAAATATTACCAGAAAGTGGATATACCGGGCGGTGTAACTTTAAAAAATACAAAGGTTCATGAGCTCATTCTTCAGTCGGCTGTTTTTATAAATGTCCCGGTCCTTAAACACCACGGCTCTGGAAGGATTACTGCATCGCTTAAAAATATGATGGGTGTGGTGTGGGACAGAGGTTACTGGCATCAGAACGGACTGCATCAGTGCATCGCCGATTTCGGCACCTGGCGCAAACCGGATCTTAATGTTGTTGATGCCTACCTGGTTATGAAAAGAAACGGACCCCGCGGCACTTCCAGGGATGATGTTGTGGAAATGAAATCACAGATCATCTCAACTGATATGGTTGCTGCCGATGCTGCCGCTGCAAAAATTTTTGGGATGGAGCCGGATAAAATACCGCACATAAAAATGGCGGCGGAACTTAAGGTCGGAAATAAAAACCTGGATCAGCTTTCTATAAAGAGAATAGTCCTTTAACCATTTTATGAAGCTTTCGTACCTGAAGAAAATAAGAACAGTAACCTCTTTACTGTTCTTTTTTTCTATCGCGGCATTATTCCTTGACCTGAGCGGGGTCATTCCGCCTTCTGTTTTCGATGGAATACTTTTTCTGCAGTTCATCCCTTCCCTGCTCAGCTTCACTAACGTTATTGCCGCAGGTGCCACAGGATTTCTGATAATCATTTTTCTTACGCTGATCTTCGGCAGGGTATACTGTTCTTCTGTCTGCCCGCTCGGTACACTGCAGGATGCAGTAATCTACATCGGCAGGAAGATCAGGAAAAAAAGAAGATTCAAGTTCGCCGCATCCCTTAAAATTTTCAGATATTCGGTTTTAGCACTGGTGCTTGTATCGTTATTATTCAGCTCCACACTGCTAATTAATTTGCTTGATCCGTACAGCAACTTCGGAAGGATATTTTCGGATATCATAAAGCCTGTGGTTGTCTTCGGTAATAATATTCTTTCAGGTTTACTGGAATCATTTAATATATTCCTTATATATCCGAATAAAGTTAAGGGATTTAACTGGATTACGATTATATATCCGGTGTTATTTGTAGTCATCTTAATAATTATGAGTATTAGAAAGGAGAGACTGTTCTGCAATACGATATGCCCGGTGGGAGCTTTTCTGGGATTATTATCAAAGTTCTCGTTCTATAAAATTTCCATTAATGAAGATGACTGCACAAGCTGCGGTTTATGCGAATGGGTTTGTAAGTCTAACTGCATTGACAAAAAGGCAAAGAGTGTTGATTTCGAGAGATGCGTAAGCTGCTATAACTGTCTGTCTGTTTGTCCCAAGGACGGTGTAATTTTCAGCAGTTCATCAAAGAAAGAAATAAAATACAGCAGCAGCAAGCGAGATTTCATAAGGAACACTGCGGTATATTTTATCGGGTTGACCGGGATAGCTGCAGCACAGGTAAAAATTATTCCCACCAAGGAAAGTACGGTACCCGTAAAGTCGAAATATCCGGCATCGCCTCCCGGCGGAGGTTCAACCGAGCATTTCAATTCATACTGCACAGCCTGCCATTTATGCATTAGCGCCTGTCCCACTGGTGTTCTGCAGCCCACATTTCTTGAATACGGTTTTCTGGGAATGCTCCAGCCCAGGATGGATTTCATTAAGGGATTCTGCAACTACGAGTGCAGGATCTGTCTTGATGTATGTCCCACAGAGGCATTAATAAAAAAGGATCTTGCCTCCAAAAAACTGATACAGATAGGGAAGGTAAAATTTGTAAAAGACAACTGCATAGTTGAAACTGAAAAGAAGGACTGCGGTGCCTGCGCCGAACATTGTCCCACAAAAGCTGTAAAGATGGTTCCGGTTGCGGGCGCAAATTTATTCATTCCTGAAACTGAGGATGAGTACTGCATCGGCTGCGGTGCCTGCGAATATGCCTGTCCTACCGTTCCGTATAAAGCTATTTATGTTGAAGCAAGTAACATTCATGGAACAGCCAAAAAGCCGAAATCAGAAAAGATAGAAGAGAAAATAGATCTAAAAGAGGATTTTCCTTTTTAGCGCCAAATTTACAGTTTGAGACGTGCCTTCATTGCGGGTGACTCCAGTAAAAAAGTTCTTACAGATATTGCTGATATTATTATTATACCCCCCATAACCGCATAGAACGATGGTATTTCACCGTAACCCAGCATAACCCAGACAGGATTCAGCACCGGTTCTATCATCGATATCAGCGAAGCCTCAATTGCATAAACTCTCTTCAAGCCGTAGCTGAAAATTGCATATGCAATTCCGATCTGAAAAATTCCAAGGAATGCAGTCATCCAAACGTCCGGAAAGGATATATCCGTTATTTTCAGAATTGACGGAAGACAAATTAAAAATATTAAAACATTACCATAGAAGATTGTATTAAGCTGGAACTCCTTTTTATTCTTGCGCATGCCGATTAAAAAAGCTGCAAACGCCACACCGGACATCAGTGCAAAAATATTGCCTGTTAAATGGCCGGGCGATAATTCCCCCACAAAGAAAAGGGTCATTCCCGTAAAGCAGAAAATTATGGTATATACATTTATTTTCTGGAAAGGGGTTTTATTCAGCAGCGGTTCAAAAAACAGCACATATAACGGAGCAGTATACTGCAGGAAAATTGCATTTGCTGCCGTGGTAAGCTTGGTTGCCATTACAAAAAGGATTAATACCGCTGTGTAAAAAACGGCATTTATTACTGTGAAGCCGTTGAGGTAGAATATCTCTTTCCGGTACAGTGCAATAAACACCAGTGCCGCAAAAAATGAGCGAAGACCGGCAAGCTGGACTGCATCCCAGGAGACCAGTTTTATGAACAGGCCTCCTGTGCTCCACAAAATAGCAGCTGCCAGTACGGCAATTAATCCTTTCCGGTGATCTTTCATTTATGCAAAATCTTTTTAATTTTTATTGTACAATTTAAGAAAGTGTAATTAAATAATAATTATGTCAGGAAAGTTTGAATACCTTGACCATACTGCGGATATTGCAGTTAAAGTAACGGCTGATTCAATTGAAGATTTATTCATTGCTGCATCCGATGCATTGAAGGATTCATTAGCAGAAAATATTAAGCAGGAATCTGCTGAAACGAAGAGAATTAATCTTAATGAATATTCGTCCGAAGAGCTCCTGGTTAGCTTCTTAAATGAACTTAATTACCTTTTCTCGGTAAAAAAATGGTTATTAAATTCAGTTATAAGCATTTCAATCGATAAATATGAAAAAGTCTGGCGACTGAAAACAGAGTGCCAGGGAAGCAAAGCTTCCTGTGTTTATAAGGAGGAAATCAAAGCAGTTACTTTCCACCGGATGGAAATTAAAAGTGAGAATGGAAAGTTCAGCTGCATTTTAGTATTTGATATTTAGTGGTGTGCCATGAAACTTAACGGAATAGAATTGAACAGAATCAGGGAAAATTTATGGGAAATACCTCGAAGCGGCGGTATGAGAGTACCCGGCAGAGTATATAGCTCCGAACAAATGCTTTTTGGCGAACATCAGGGGGAAGATGCATTAAAGCAGGTCATGAATGTCGCACACCTTCCGGGAATTCAGAAATACAGTATAGCAATGCCGGATATTCACTGGGGTTACGGTTTCCCGATCGGCGGAGTAGCTGCAACTGACATTAACGATGGTGTAATATCACCTGGCGGAGTGGGATACGATATAAACTGCGGGGTGCGTCTGGCAACCACATCTCTAACCAGGGATTCAATAAAAGATAAATTACATTCCCTGGTAACTGAATTGTTCAATGATATACCTTCAGGTGTTGGCGCCAGCGGTGCCATTAAAAAACTGAATGAAAAGGATGTAAAGAATATACTTCTTAAAGGCGCCCGGTGGGGTGTGGAAAATGGTTTCGGACTGGAGGAAGATCTTATTTTTACTGAAGAGAATGGCAGGCTTGAGAATGCCGACCCGGGATCCGTTAGCAAACGGGCTGTGGAACGGGGACTCGACCAGGCAGGCACGCTTGGTTCAGGAAATCATTTTCTGGAAATAGATGTAGTACAGGAAATATATGATGAGGAGACTGCCGGGGCATTTGGATTATTTAAGGATCAGATAACATTATTGATTCACTCCGGTTCAAGGGGTCTGGGTTACCAGGTTTGCGAGGATTATCTGAAGATCCTTGTACATTCGGGCAGCAAATTTGGCTATACACTGCCTGACCGTCAGCTTGCCTGTGCACCTGTCAAATCAGATGAAGGAGAATCATATCTCAGGGCGATGCATGCGGCAGCGAACTTTGCATGGAACAACCGCCAGATTATGATGCACATTGCACAGAAAAGTTTATCCAGAGTTTTGTCAATGAGCAGGGAAGATCTTGGGTTCAGGCTTGTTTACGATGTATGTCATAATATTGCAAAAATTGAAGAGCACCTGATCGATGGAGAAAAAAAGAAATTGTGTGTGCACCGCAAAGGGGCCACCAGGGCATTCCCTCCGGAGAATAAATTTATTCCTGAGAGATACAGAAAAACCGGTCAGCCGGTTCTGATTCCCGGTGATATGGGTAGATATTCATACATAGCTGCAGGAAATGCAAAAGCAATGGAGGAGACTTTCGGAAGCTCCTGCCACGGTGCGGGCAGAAACCTGAGCAGAAAAAAAGCCCTGCAGAAGGCAAAAGGAAGAGATCTTATAAAGGAACTTAATGCAAAAGGAATAGAAATAGCTGCAAAGGGAATAAAAACAATAGCTGAAGAAATGCCGGAAGCTTACAAAAATATTTCAGAAGTTGTTAATGTTATGCATAGCGAAGGTATAACCACAAAGGTTGCCAAACTTCGTCCACTTGGAGTAATTAAAGGCTGATGCGATATTTCTACAATCCCCCACTGCCTGTTAAATTATTGTTCAGCGATTCGGTATGGCACTCCGCGAACGAAAAAATACTGCTTACATTTGACGATGGCCCCCTTGCGGGAAACACGGAAATAATCCTATCCGCACTGGATGATAATAATATCAAAGCAGTGTTTTTCTGCGTGGGAAACAATTTGATCAAAAATCCCGCGCTTACTGAGGAGATAATCTCGCGCGGACACACCATCGGCAATCATACAATGAATCATCGGATTCTGGAAAGCTCCGGCAATATTGAAATCAGCAGCGAAATATTCCCCGTTAATAATCTGATGCAGGATATGTTCGGGTACCGGGTAAAATATTTCCGTCCCCCTCACGGCAGATACAGCTTCAGGCAAAGGGCTGTAATTAAGAACAGCGGACTTAAAAATGTGATGTGGTCTCTGCTTACTTATGATTATAAAAACGATTTGACAGTTGTAAAGAAGTCTCTTGATTATCTGACTAAAAATTCTGTTGTTGTATTCCATGACAGTCTGAAAAGCAGCGGTATCATTATTGATTCACTCAGGATGCTTATTGAAACGGCAGAATTAAAAAATATTCAAATAGGAACTCCGGAAGAATGCTTGAGCTAATATTTACAATATCAGCCGGTATATATTTTATTCTGCTTGTTTTTATCTCGGCAGGTCTGGGCAGAAAATTCTCTAAAAGCGGATTTACCAAACCCTTTGTAAGTGTAATTATTGCAGCAAGAAATGAAGAAAAGAATATTGCCGGATGTTTGAGCAGCCTGGCTGTGCAGTCTTATCCGGAAGACATGTACGAAGTAATTGTTGCGGATGATCATTCAACCGATAAAACCGGTCCCATAATTGATGAATTTATCGGGGATAAAAATAATTTTAAAAAAGTAATTCCTGCTGCCGGAAACGGACTTACCGGTAAAACAAATGCTCTGAAATCAGCGGTTAATTGTGCATCGGGTGAGATTTTATTATTTACCGACGGTGATTGTGCCCTGCCGGGAAAGTGGATAGAAAGTATAATAAGTTATTACCAGGGGAATACAGGCATGGTGAATGGCTTCAGTGCGATAAATGCTGATAGTATAATGAGCGGCATTCAGAGTATTGACCTTGTTTTCCTCGTCTCCATAGCAGCAGGAATGGCAAACAGCGGAATGCCGGCCAGCTGCATCGGAAACAATATGTCCGTAAGGAAAAAGGCACTCCAAGAAGCCGGCGGCTACGCTTCATTCCCGGAAAGTGTTACCGAGGACTATCTGCTGATAAATAAAATAAATTCGCTTAGAAAGTATGATATCATTTTCCCGGTTGATCATTCCACTTTAATACATACCAAAGCCCTGGGGAAAATTACCGACATATACAGGCAGAAAAAGAGATGGGCATCCGGAGGGCTGGTAATGCCGAACATAAGTCTGTTTTTAATGTTCGTATCATACATAACCAACCTTCTTGTAATTCTTTCAGTAATTTATTATTCACAGGCAGCTGCAGCAGTAATTTCGCTGAAGGTGTTTTCTGATTTATTTTTTCTCTACCAGATCCACAAAAAGCTTAATTTAACCGGCAACCTGAAATACTTTCTCTTCTTTGAAATATACTATATAATTTACACAACGATTTTACCGGTAATACTTCTGTTCAGCAGAAAAATTATCTGGAAAGGAAGAAAGTATTAATGAAGCTGCTTTGCAATTATTATGTCACATACAGATGTAATGCGTACTGCGGGTTCTGCCACTTCGGGGATCATGATACTTATAAGCACTCCGGTTTTGCCGATATCCGTGATTTCGAACGGAATATAAAAGAGTTATCAGAGCTGGGTGTTAAATTCATTGATCTTACCGGCGGAGAACCTCTGCTGCATAAAGATATTCACCTGCTGGCGGAGATTGCTCATAAATCCGGACTCCAGACCAGCATAACCACAAACACCCTCCTCTATCCTAAATTTGCTGAAAGACTCGCCGGTAAAATAAATCTACTGCACTTCTCGCTGGACTCGCCTGATCGGGATGAGCATAATAAAATAAGAGGTGCGGACTGTTTTAACTCGGTTCTGAAAAGCATTGAGATTGCAAAATCAGTGGGAGAGTTTCCTGATATTCTGTTTACGGTTTCAGACAGTACATTCAAAAAGCTGCCCCGTATGCATGAATTAGCACAAAAGCACGATCTCGTCCTTCTTTTAAATCCGGTGTTCTCATATTTTGGGAATCAGGATCTGGGTCCGGAGGCTCTTGATTTTATTGAAGAATATTCTGACGGAAAGATGGATATCTACCTCAATAAAGGTTTTATAAAACTGCGCAGGGACGGAGGAAATAAAACAAACAATCCATCCTGCCGGGCTGTTTCCAGGGTGATTGTGATTTCTCCACAGAATGAGATAATTTTGCCATGCTATCATTTTAGAAATAGCAGTATTAAGATAACTCACTCAATAAGGGACATAATGGATGATCCCGCATATGTTAATGCATTGAATATGGAAGGGAAATTTGATTTCTGCGAAGGCTGTACCGTTAACTGCTACTTCGAGCCTTCATTTGCATTCCCCCTGAACATGTATTCATTTATGAGTCTGTCATCCAAATTTAAATATGGTTACAATAAGCTGGTCAAACAAAAACTAAAGAGGGTATTTCATTAGGAATGAATAAGGTCATTATATCATTTTTTATTTTAGCAGCTACTTCATTTTCACAGGTCACCTGGTTCCCGGGGGAACTTAATGTACAGCCGTTTACTGCAAATTTCCTTGAACCAAAAGCAGGATTCAGCTTTTCATTAGACAGACCGGATATCAGACTGGATATCGGAACGTCCTCTGATTTTTTCAGATATGAGAGGGATAACGAAACCTTTTCAGCAGGCGGCGATCTTTTCACATATACAAGGCTGCACGGCACCGAAGAATTCCACTTCCCCGTGGAAGCAATTGACTACCTGTTCGGTCTTAACGCGGGATACAAAATCTCGGACCAGAATGCTGAATACGGAGCGCGGTTCCGCTTCAGCCATATAAGTGCACATTTCGTGGACGGTCATTTTGATTATAAGACCAATTACTGGAGTAATAATCAGACTCCCCGGGTTTACAGCAGGGAGTTCCTTGAATTTTTTCCATATATAAAATTCAGCGGCATTAGATTGTACGGCGGATATACCTACCTCATCCATGTTACACCTTCTTATATCGGGAAAACAATTTTACAAACAGGATTCGATTATTTCTATGCAAATGAGGCACTCCCCTTCACCCCCTTTGCAGCTTATGATCTGAAATTTGCAAAAATTACAGCGTATGAATCTAATCATATATTTTGTGCAGGAATTAAATTTGGCAATCCCCGAGGTAAAGGTTTTAGTATTTTATATTCTTATTTTGCAGGCCGGAGTATTCACGGGGAATATTTCGATATTAAGGAAAAATATTCAACTTTAGGATTTAATCTGGACTTATGAGCTTCAGCGACTATCAGAGCAGCATATACAACCGGTACCACGAGCTTCAAAAGAAGAAAAAAACCTATACCCGCTGGCTTTTTCATATTGCCCTGTTTATAATTACTTTTATTACAACTACTATAGCAGGCGTCACCTGGGTAAGCAATTCTCCGGGTCCATATGAATTTGAATTTCTTCTGGTTGGTGTACCATATGCAGCTTCAATAATGTTTATAATATCCTGTCACGAGTTCGGACATTATTTTGCAGCACGCTACCACAAGGTTGATGCGACTCTTCCTTATTATATTCCATTCCCTTCCATTCCGGGATTTCTGAATTTTGGAACGATGGGAGCTGTAATCAAGACAAAAAGTCCCGTAAACAGCAGAAAATCAATGTTCGACATTGGTGTGGCCGGACCTATAGCCGGTTTCGTAGCATGCATTATTGTCCTTATTTACGGTTTCACGAACATACCGGGTGAACAATATATACTTTCAATACATCCTGATTATAATTCACCCGAATATGGCGCTAATGGTCTTCAGCTTGCATTCGGCGACACTATGTTATTTTCATTCTTTAAAATGATCTTTGTAAGCAAAGGGACTTTCTTTCCTCCGATGTCGGAAATTTATCATTACCCGTTTTTGTGCGTCGGTTGGTTCGGATTGTTTGTTACAGCGATGAATATGATACCGGTGGGTCAGCTGGACGGCGGACATATATCATACACTCTCTTCGGCGGGAGAAGAGCTTATCAGATAAGTCTTGCCTCATTTATTATACTGCTTGTCCTTGGTATAGCCGGAATTGCGGAAGCGTTTATTCATCTCCCGTTTTCATTCGGATGGTCGGGCTGGCTGTTTTGGGCAATTATTCTTTTCTTCTTTATTAAATTAAAGCACCCGCTGATCCCGGATGACGAGCCGCTAGATTTTAGGAGAAGAATTACAGGCTATATTGCCTACCTGATATTCATTCTGTCTTTTTCTCCTACACCTTTTGTAATCTCTATGGGTATTTAATTCTACCTTGTTGAGTTGTGCTAATAATATAAAATTTCATATATGAATAAAATATCAGTTTATCTCCTGGCTGTCCTTTTTGTCTCGGGATGTGAAAAAAATTTTGAGTCTGTGGTTGAACCGGCCGATTACAATTACCAGGTAATTATGGTGGAACCGGTCGATCCTTTTATATATGTACCCAATAACTCAACACTTCTGAAAATTAAGTTTAATTCAACAGAGTTTATTAAAAATGTAACTCTTAATATCTTTAACCCGACGGAAGAAAAACTTTTTGATTCCCCTGTTAAACTTACCCTGATTGACAATAATATTTATACCTTCGTGCTAAGAATGAAGGATACCGATATCTCAGGAACTTACATCGTGAAATATTATGTGACCGATCTTTCAGATAAAACAACCGAGGCAGCCGTTCAGAAATTTGACTACAACAACGGCAGCGCCAATACTGCTCCCGTGATATCAGAAGTACTGATTGAACCAGATAGCATTGTTGTTACAGATACTACCTTCATAAGGATTACTGCAAAGATAACCGATGAACAGGGGTTGAAAGATATTGAACTTGCATATTTTATAGTTTACCGCCCGGACAGCTCAACATCGGGAAACCAGACCATTCTTAATGATAATGGAATAATAAACGAAACCTCGTGGGACGAGGTTGCCGGCGACGGAATTTTTTCAAGGATGATCTTTGTCGACCAGAACAATACAAAAGGTACTTACCGTTTTGAGTTCAGAGCAAGGGACAGGGGCAGACTGCTCAGTAATATTTATTCATATAATGTTCTCATCCAGTAAATGATTAAAAATATATTTCTTTTCCTGTTTATAACTTTTTTCATGGAATGCTACTCCCAGGTACTGCCTAAAAATCATTTCATGGCCGGTGAACTTAAATCCTTAAATATGGACGGAGATATAAATCCTGCCAGCAACAGTATCTCGGATATTATAATTCATGACAGCAAAATATGGCTCGGCACCAGCAGAGGAGTTAGTCTTTCCACAGATAACGGGCTGACCTGGAATAATTTTTATGGCAACGAAGCATTCGGCGGAGAAAGCATCTCTGCTATAGGTTATGATTCCTTAACTAACACATTCTGGGCTGCTACTGCTCATTCAATAAAAAAAGATGACCAGTATCTCCCTGAAGGAAGCGGATTAAGATATACTTCGGATGATGGAGTTACTTGGACTACCATTCCCCAGCCCCTGGATGGTGACAATGATACATCCGTTAGTTATGGGATTAACAACTTAAGATCTCTGCCCGTTACTGTTAAAGTTCAAAACCTGATATATGATATTGCTTTCACCCCAAATACAGTTTGGATTGCAACTTTTGCCGGAGGTCTGAGAAAAAGTACTGATAAAGGGGAAACCTGGCAGCGGGTGGTCCTCCCCCCGGATTATTTAAGTTCCATCAAACCAGAAGATTCGCTCGACTTTTGCCTTCAGCCGGTTGCCGGAAAATTCTGTTCGGAGAATAATCTTAATCACCGCGTTTTCTCTGTTATCGCTGCCAATGATTCAGTTCTTTATGTGGGCACCGCAGGCGGAATTAATAAATCCACCGATAACGGCATAAGCTGGATTAAATTTACACATACCAACCAGGACTACCCGATCAGCGGAAATTTTGTGGTGGCTCTCGGTTATCAAAAATTTAACAATACTATATGGGCAGCAACCTGGAAAGCTGAAGGGCAAACTGAATTCTGGGGTGTAAGTGCTTCTGAAGATAACGGCGATACCTGGAAAACTTTTCTTGAAGATGAACGTGTCCATAATTTCGGGTTTAATGCTAACCACACTGCTGCACCCTCAGATAACGGGATGTTCAGAACTTCCGATAAAGGAAATATATGGATTAAACCGACTTCAATTAAGGATGATGTATCGGGAATAGGACTTCTGACTTCCGTTTTTTATTCAGCAGAATTTAATGATAATGATGTATGGCTCGGATCAGCAGAGGGATTAGCCAGAATTACAGAAACCGGAATGTGGCAGGGAACCTGGAAATTATTTATTGCATCACAGCCGGTTGAGGAAACTTATGCATATCCCAACCCTTTTAATCCCAGAACCGATCTGCTTAAAATAAAATACAATATCCCGACACCCGGAAAAGTAACAATCAGAATATTTGATTTCAGCATGAATTACCTGAGAACAATCATTCAGAACGCCGGCAGAAATCCTGAGCATATGGTCGACAAAGAAGGTGCGATAGATTACTGGGACGGTAGGGATGATTCAGGAAAACTGGTACCCAACGGCGTCTATTTTTACAGGGTCGAAAAGGATAACGGGGATCCGGTGTTCGGAAAAATTTTAGTCTTACAATAAAGGAAAATATTGAAAAGAGTACTCATATTTTTATTCCTTATTCCGGTATATATATACCCGCAGCCCCAGTTCAGCAGCCTTGCCAGCATGCCCGGTTCTTTCAGCAGAATGGGATTCGGTCCAAGAGGTATCGGAATGGCAAACGCAATGTCTGCTGTAACCGAAGGAAACCTGGTTTCTTATTACAATCCTGCAGTAGCAGCATTCCAGGAAAAAAATTCCTTCCAGGCCGGGTATTCCTTTTTGTCGCTCGACCGGAGTCTGAATTTCTTAAGCTTTACACGCAGATTCGATTTCTATTCCTCAAAAGATACATCAATAAACAGAGTACCCAGATCCAGCGCCGGAATAAGTATCGGGATTATAAATGCCGGCGTAAGCAAAATTGACGGCAGGGATAACCAGGGTTTTGCTACCGGTGAATTATCGACAAGTGAAAACCAGATCTTTCTTGGACTCTCAAACAGGTTCTCAAGGAAACTGGCTATAGGCGTAGCTGCCAAATTTTATTACTATAAGCTCTTCGAAGATATAAGCTCTACCAGCCTGGGATTCGACATTGGCGCCCTTTACAGGTTGAGCGAATATCTTAATCTATCTGTTGTGCTGGCCGATATCAACAGCCAGTATAAATGGGATTCCTCTCCGGTATACGGAAGAGACGGAACTACTTCACAGGATAAATTTCCTTTTCTTAAGAAGTTCGGCGCATCATATTTAAATAAAAATATCGGATTGCTTGCCTCAGCAGAACTGATGCTTACGGACGGACAGGTTACCATCCTTAGATTCGGTGCAGAGTATAATGTGTTTGACAGATTGTTCCTGCGCGGCGGGATCGATCAGATAAGCTTAAGCAATCCCGACTGGCCCGCTAAACCATCTGCGGGATTATCATTCTCCAGGGAAATAGGAAATTTCCTGGTCGGCTTTGATTATGCGTTTATGATAGAACAGTATTCAACTATGGATAGACATATTATCGGATTAAACTTAATTTTCTAATTATGAAAAGAATTTTATTAGTTATAGCATTGATATCATTTTCAGTTTCTGCACAGGATGCAGGATCAACAGGATTATCATTTCTGAAATTCGGATTCGGCGCAAAGAATATCGCCATGGGAGATGCCGGAAATTCACTAAGTAATGATGTAACATCCCTGTTTTATAATCCTGCAAAACTTTCCCTCTACCCGGAATCGGAAATTATGCTGATGCATAACGAGTGGATACAGGATGTACGAAGCGAAGTGATCGGTGCCAGAACAATTTTGTTCGGACTGCCGGTTGCCGTTGGATTCAATGTTACTACCGTGAGCGATATTGAGATAAGGCAGAGGCCGGGAGCACCGGATGCAACTTTTAATGCTAATTATTTTTTCGGGAGTCTTTCTACAGGCTTTAAAATAACGGATGCTGCCGGAACCGGAATATCCCTGAAATATCTTTATGAAGGACTATATGAAGACGAAGCCACCGGCTACGCGATTGATCTCGGATTTTATTATTTAACCCCTGTTGAAGGCTTAACCGCCTCAGCGGCTGTTAGAAATCTCGGCAGTATGAACAAACTGANNCATGTAAACATCGGCGCAGAAATTATGTATGATAATATAATTGCGCTGCGCGGAGGTTATCAGACCGGTTTTGAATCAAGAGGATTTACAGGCGGTGTAGGACTCATATGGGGCAGTCTTCATTTTGATTATGCATTTCTGCCTTTTTCTCTTGGAATCGGAAATGCAAACCTGCTCTCACTGCAATTCATTTTTTGATTTTGCCTGTTAAGGGAAATGCAATTTTAACATTATTGTGAAGCCATTAAGCATGGGCAGTCGAATTCCTCACCTGCATAATCAGAATTGCAGGGATTAGCTTCACCATATTTCGCTGAGCTCCTGAAGTAATTTATGTATATTATTTACCATCAAAGCAATTATCAGCAAATTTTGCAGAACTGAGTTTATGTTTTCGATTATAAGGTCCATTGTATCTGATATGGTTCATCTCACGGCACAGACAGGGATTACCTTCGGTACAACCAGCCTGCATCCAGCTAAATTTGCGAAGCAGTTACGAAAGAATAACACCAAATAAGGGAGCAGAAACGGGACATAAAGTAAATTGCAACAGATTCACTGGTAAAAACCAGCTTAATGCAAAAAGTTCAAGGTTTGATTCGTTCTCAGAACCTGGTTCAACCGGGTTTAAATATTATAGCTTGCTATAAAACAGGCAGGCGGACTTTCAATAATTTTAGATCAAGTTAATTATTAGAACAGGGCAGAAGTTTTCACATTTTTCAGCTTTTCTGCTATTTTTCAGGTTAGAATATTTATATATTGCAATAAAGACCGCTTATGCTTGATTATATTCCTTTCAAAGATTCAAAAGTAAGTCCTGATGAATGGGACAATTTCATCGATAGATCCGATAACGGTACTATTTTCCACAAGCGCAGATTCCTTTCGTACCATCCGGCGGGAAAATTTAAAGATGCTTCCCTGGTTTTCACAAAACACAACAAGCTGTTCTCTCTTTTCCCGGCAGTGATAATTGACCGGGACGGCAAAAAAATATTATCCTCCCATGGCGGAGCCTCTTACGGCAGCTTCGTTTATAAAGAAGATCTTAACCTTAAGGAAGCTTTCGATCTTGTAGAGCAGACAACAGATTTTGCCAGACAGAACGGCTGCTCTAAAATTCAGCTTACTATTCCGCCCATAATCTATCTTACAAAATATTCGAATTATATCGATTTTGCACTTGTAAAAAATGGTTTCCAGTATGTTAAGAGGGATGTCTCCAGTGTAGTACAGCTTGATTTTCCGAAGGATGAGCTGCTTTATACATACCGCGCCGAGGCACGCACGGCTGTTAAAAAATCAATAAAGCAGGGTATTGAGATTGCTGAATGCGAGAAGTTTGCCGAGTATTATGAAATACTTAAAAAGAATCTGAAGATGCGACATAATGTTAATCCAACGCATACCCTGGATGAGCTTATTAAAATCAAAAAGCTTTTTCCCTCAGAAGTTCGTTTATGGGGGGCGTTCCTTGAGGACAAGCTGATTGCCGGCGTCTGTAATTTCAGCGCGAATGATAAAGTAGTACTGGCATTTTATATCAGTCACGATGAAGAATTCCAGGAATACCGTGCAGTTAACCTGCTGTTCTATGAAATTATGAAACGCTACCAGGATGAGGGATACAAATTTCTTGATTTCGGAATTTTTACAGTGAATATGGATCCGAACTGGGGACTGGGCCGTTTCAAGGAGAATTTCGGTGCCCGGGGAATATTCCGCGACACTTTTTATAAAGATATCTGATGCTGAAGATCCTGCACATGGCTCCGCAGAATTATGCGGGTGTACCTTATGATTTTTTCAGGATGCATCTTAAGTGCGGGGATGAATCGCATCTTATAACCTACCATAAAAACCAGCTTAACTTTCCGGAGGATATCTGTCTTGATCTCCCTCTCCCAAAAAATAAAGCGGCTTCATTCTGGAGAAGAAAAAAAATGCTGGGCCAGGAAGCAGCTGCACGCAATAGCTTTCATTATTTCAAACCGAAAAATATTATTGAAAAATTTTATTTCTCAGTCTCCGATCTTTCACGTAAAAGCAAAGCTGAAGAAATGATTGAGAAATATGAACTGGAGAAGTATGATATTATCCACTATGATGCAGGTCTCGATCTATTCCGGGATTCATCTCTTGCACAAAGATGGAAAAGG
>DJMM01000123.1 GCA_002435365.1 Ignavibacteriales bacterium UBA6490 | reverse complement strand
GAAGGTATTAAAACCACAATACCATTTCATTTAAAAGTGCTGGAAGACCAAAGATTTATATCCGGAAAATTTGATACCGGATTCATTGATAGATTTTTAATTAAATAAACTAAACAACAGAGGACAAAATGAGGTTCCCTGAAAACATTAAATATACAAAAGAGCACGAATGGATTTCGATTAATGAAAACATCGGAACCATCGGCATTACAGATTATGCACAGGGTGAGTTAGGTGATGTTGTATATGTTGATCTGAATGAGAATTTAGGAGATATAAGTGTGGGACAATCGCTCGGTACGATTGAAGCTGTTAAAACTGTAAGCGATCTTTATTCGCCGGTCACCGGAAAAGTAATTGAAATAAATCCGGAGCTGAAAAACACACCGGAAATTCTNNTTTCGGATCGCAGTACACCCAGCTTATTACACGCAGGATCAGAGAGGCCAATGTATATTCTGAAATTCATCCCCACACCATCACAATTGAAGAAGTAAAAAAAATAAATCCCAGGGGAATAATTCTGTCCGGTGGTCCGATGAGCGTTTATGATGAGAATGCACCGTTGACAGACCCTGGCATCATAAAACTTGGCATACCTATGCTGGGAATCTGCTACGGTCTTCAGTTCATCTGTAAAATATCCGGCGGAAAGGTTGAGCGTGCATCAGACCGGGAGTATGGCAAAGCTGAACTCAAAATTAAAGGCAAATCAAAGCTGTTCGAAGGAGTATCAGATGCATCAATCGTGTGGATGAGTCATGGCGATTATATCAGGGATGTTCCGGAAGGATTTGAAATTTCGGGAGTAAGCAGCCACTCCCCGGTATGTGCCATGTCCGGAAAGGATAATAAAATTTATGGAGTACAGTTCCACCCTGAAGTAATGCACACAACGGAAGGGAGCAGGATAATCTCCAATTTCCTGTTCGGGATATGCGGATGCTCCGGAAACTGGACCCCGCAGAATTTTGTTGAAGAAAGTATCCAGAGAATAAAGAAAACCGCCGGAAAGTCAAAAGTGATCTGTGCTTTAAGCGGGGGTGTTGATTCAACTGTTGCGGCAGTGCTTGTCCAGAAATCGATAGGCGATCATCTCACATGCATTCATATCGATACCGGGCTCATGCGTAAAAGCGAAAGTCTGCTTATAAAAAAAATGTTCGATGATAAACTGAAGCTGAATGTTATTTATGTAAATGCAGAGCAGAAATTTCTGGATGCCCTGCAGGATGTAAGCGATCCGGAGAGGAAAAGGAAAATAATAGGCGGACTATTTATTAAGCTTTTTGAATCTGAAGCTGAAAAAATAAAAGATGCGGGATTTCTTGTTCAGGGAACTTTATATCCTGATGTTATTGAATCGGTATCAGTTAAGGGAGCATCCGCTACTATTAAAACCCATCACAATGTAGGCGGGCTGCCTGAGGAGATGAACCTGAAGCTTATAGAACCTTTTAGAGAACTGTTCAAAGATGAGGTAAGAAGAGTCGGCAGGGAGCTGAATATTCCGGAGGAATTTATTGACAGGCACCCCTTTCCCGGTCCCGGTCTGGCTGTAAGGATCCTTGGTAACATTACAAGGGAAAAGCTTGATCTGTTAAGGGAAGCTGACGATATTTTTATAAATGAAATAAAAGACGCAGGAATATATAATGAAATATGGCAGGCCTTCGCTGTGCTTCTGCCTGTGCAGTCTGTCGGAGTAATGGGTGACAGCAGAAGCTATGAAAATGTGCTTGCATTAAGAGCTGTAACTTCAGTTGACGGAATGACAGCTGACTGGTACAGGTTCCAGCCGGACTTTCTGGCCCATGTTTCCAATCGGATTATCAATAAAGTAAAAGGGATTAACAGGGTAGTATATGATATCAGCTCAAAACCGCCTTCAACAATTGAGTGGGAATAATGGATAAATCTCTTTTTATTGAACAGAAAATGAAACTTGCAGCTGAATATGAGTCATCTGAAAAATATCTTCATGCCATACAAATCTATCAGGCGGTTATCGAAACGGATCCCGGATATTCTGAAGCGGTTATAAAGACAGCAGGATTGTTCAGAAAGACAGGCAATAGTGAGGCTGCTATCGGGAGTCTGAAAAACTTTCTTGCAGATAATCCGGAGAACAGGGAAACAAGATTCTATCTGGCAGAATTCCTTATGGATGACAAGAGATGGGATGATGCTATTGAAGTGCTGGGCTCTCTTTCTCACAATGATGAGCCTGTTGCTTCATTCTTCACAGGATATGCATACTTTATGCTTGAAGAATATGAGAACGCGTTGATTTATTTAAATAATTTTATTTCATATAATCCGCATAGTGATTTACGTTTTGAGGCTTATTTCCTTGTAGGCAAAATTGAAATTGAAAAGAAAAATTATCAGGGAGCTCTGGCAGTTCTGAAAAAGGCCGAACCGGTTATGGGAAATTTATGGGAATATAATTACTTGTCTGCTCTGTCATATTACAATATCGGAATGTATGCTCATGCTCTCTCTTTTGCGGAGCGCTCGATAAATCTGAACAGGGAGGAATCTTCTCTTTATAGCCTGGCAGGTAGAATATATTTGAAACTTGGTGATTTCCTTAAAGCCGAAAAGAATCTGCAAAAGTTCCTCGATATTAAGGGAGATATTACTTCCGATACACTTGCCCTTATGGCAGAAGCATGCTTTAATAATGGCAAGATTACTGAGGCCATGGAATATTTTGATAAATCACTGACCATGGATCCGGCAAATAAGCTTGCATTGGATGGAAAAAGGAATGCTGCCGGTATACTCAATGAAAGAAGCAGGGCTTCGGATGTTTAAAAAAATTCTTTTACTTCTGATATTTGCCTTACCATTGACAGCTCAGCTGCAAAACGATAAAAAAGAAAACTTTAATAAAGCGGTTGAGATGTTCAGGTATGGGCAGTATGAGCAGGCATACAGTATATTTAATTCCCTGGCAGAAGACAAGTCGTTTGTTTTCAGAATTCCTGCCGAAATATTCCGCGGCAAGATCCTTTTAAAGCAGGGCGATTATTATGGTTCTCAAAAGATATTCAGCGATTTGGAACAGGTCACCGAAGACACCGCATATAAAAAGGAAATTCTATTAAATCTGTCGGTTATCCTGTATGGCAGCGAAAAATATTATGAGGCTGCCCAGAAGCTGCTTGAAATCATCAGCTTATCCGGTACTGGCGAATACTATAAATATGCAAAAAATTCACTGGATACTCTTGCTGAAAATAATTTGGCCCCCGTGCAGATTGATGCCCTGCTTAATGAATGCAGTGAGGAATTAAAACCTCTCCTGACACTGCTGCTCGGGAAGAGTTATCTTGCACAGGGCAATGAACCTAAGGCAAAGGAATCATTCCTGAAAATTATTCAGCAGTTTTCATCATCACCCCTGAGGCCGGAAGCTGAGGATTATTTTTATGAAAGAAAATCGATAAACCTTTCATTGCAGACCGACCCGGTTATTGCAGTTGTGCTTCCCAGGGCAGGCAGCACCAGCATAAATGAAATACGTGAAGGAATAAAATATGCGGTCCATGAATTTAACACCAGAAGGGAAGACCGCATCGGACTGGTTTTTATCGACTTTGACAAGGATGAATTAAGTAAGTTAAAAAGCCGGCTGCTTAATTATGATGTCAAATGTATAATGGGCCCGGTTTATAGCGATGATGTGAGAAATATAATTACTGAATTCAGAGGTATAAAGATTCCGATTATTTCTCCCACTGCAACTGACAACGATTTAACATCCCTGAACGAGTATTTTTTTCAGGCTAATCCTAATTTCACAACCCGTGCCAAGGCTGTGGCACAGTACATCTATTATGTGGAAAATAAAAGGCGGATGGGGGTGCTGAATGCCATTGAAGGCTATTCGCCTCTTCTCTCTTCAGTCTTTACGACCGAATTCAGGAAATTGGGAGGGGAGATTGTAATTAATCAGACATTTAAAAGCAGATCAGGCGAGTTTGAAGACCAGGTAGCCAGAATCAGTGAGGTAATTGCTAATATCGAGGGATTGTATATTCCTATCGCGGATAAGGAAGATTTAACTCCTTTGCTTACTGCCTTTGCCAGGAATAATCTATCAGTGCCCATATACGGTAATCAGGACTGGTTTCTCGGTAAAGGCTACGGGGCTTTTCCGGGTCTGTCCGGTAATCTCATTTTTGAATCAGATTATTTCATTGATTATAACAGTTATAGTTATGATATGTTCAATAATGAATTTGCAAATGTTACAAATATGGGAGCAGAACGAAACGTGTTATATGGATACGACATTACAAGATATTTTCTTAACCAGCTGGCCAGGGTCAATGCAGGTCCGGATGTTATTGCAGCCAGAATGATAAATGGAAATATTGTCACCGGATATCATAATAATATATGCTTTGATGAAGAACGAGTGAATAAATTTGTGAATATCGTACGATACCGGGATGGCATCTTTGAATTAGTTGACAAGTTTAAAACAAGTAAATAAATTAAGCGGGAAAAACAAAACGGGGAGAGAAAAAATGAATACCTTCAAGGTGAAAGACCTGCCTCTTGATGACCGTCCACGTGAGAAATTAATATTAAGGGGGGCACAAAGTCTTTCTGATGCAGAACTGCTGGCTATCCTCCTGAGGACAGGTACAAAAGGTAGAAGCGTAATTAATATAGCCTATGATCTTATAAATAAATCGGGTAACCTTGCTGTGCTCTCGGCGAAGACCCACAGTTCTCTTAAGCAGCTTAACGGAATAGGCAAAGATAAAGCTGCATGCCTGGTTGCCGCATTTGAGATTTCCAGAAGGATTCAGTACCAGGCTAAATGGTTCTCTGATAAAAAGATCTCCTCTCCTGCAGATATTGCAGATCTGTTTATTCCTATGTTAAGAGACGAACTTAAAGAAAATTTTTTGCTGGTATGTCTGAACTCTGCAAACAGGGTAATCAAATATGAAAAGATATCAACAGGCAACCTGAATTCAAGTGTTGTACATCCCCGTGAGATTTTCAAAGCGGCAGTGGAGAATAGTTCTGCCGGCATTATTCTTGTTCATAACCATCCCAGCGGCAATCCGGAACCGAGCAGCGAGGACATTGCTGTTACTAAAAAAATGGTTGAAGCAGGTAAAATTCTTGATATTCCGGTATATGACCACCTTATAATCGCAGGAAATAGTTTTACAAGTTTTGTGGAAAGAAGACTTCTATAATCAAAATTTGTTATTTAAAGCAAGGAAAATTGTGTAATTTTACACAAATCTTGAATTATTACACCGAAATTGTTATATATAGGGGCTTATTTTTTGACCATAAGCCCATTAAATATTATATTTTAATGGATTAGTTTGAAAAGAAAACAATATATTCTCATTGAAGAGATAATAAAATTACTGAAAAACCTTAAAACTTAACTTGGAGGTTCTTTTATGAAAATAACTAAGGTCCTAAGAAATACAGTAGTGATCGCTGGTATTGCTGTTGCAACAGCAGTATTTAGCGGCTGCGGCGGAGTAAGTGAAGCTCAAATGCAGGAGTTAAACGATCTCCGGAATCAGGTAACATCCCTCGAAAATGAAGCTAACCAGCTTCGTGATGAGAGATCAAAGCTAGAGAGAGAAATTGCTGAGAAGAATGCAAAGCTACAGCAATGCGCAAGGGATAAAGCAGAAACCCAAGCAAATTTAGAAAAACTGCCTAAATAATAAATAACAAAGAAAATTGGAGGAAGTTTTATGAAATTAAACAGATTATTAATTGGTTTGCTTTCCCTTGTCCTTTTCTTCTCCGTTAATATGTTTGCCCAGGATCAGGAGATGACTGAAGAGGAGTGGGAAGCTGAAATGCAAAGGCTGAGAGACAGAGTCGAAAGCCTTAATACTGAAATAAGCACGCTTAATCAGGATATCAACAACCTGAAATCAACGGAAATTCAAAGCTACGAAGATTGCATGAATGAACTTTATGCAATGGTAGGAGCTACCAAACAGGATGTTGACAATTTCCGCCAGGCTGTTGCTGAATTAAACGGCAGGATTAATCGCAAAGAAGGACCGAAAGCTGACAGGCAAAAAGATCTTGATGCATTAAAAGCCAACAGGATCAGCGCACTGCCCGAATTCTTTGACAGAGTTCATAACCAGATGCAGCGTTCACTCGATGCATGGGTTGAAGCACCGCTTGTAATTAATTATACAGTTGTTAAAGGCGATCACCTCTGGGGTATTGCTAAAAAGAAAGAACACTACGGCAACGGATTTGCATGGCCTGTTATTTACAGGGCTAACCGTGATCAGATTAAAAACCCAGATCTGATTTATCCTAATCAGACATTCAAGGTTCCGCCTTTGACCTCGGAAGAAAAAGATAAATATGAAAAACTAAGAGCTAATTATAAACCAGCTCCGGTTCAATAATTTATTGAAAAAATTTTTCTTATCTGTTTTTTTAATAGCTAAAAACCCCTTGTCAGATTTTATGACAGGGGTTTTTTTATTTATTTTTGCATCATGACAGCAGTTGAAAAAAGAATAACTCTTGAAAATGTCGATATGTCATCCCTCCTTGGAATGAACGATAATAATCTTAAACCTCTGGAGGAAAGATTTAATGCCACTCTTACCGTTCGGGGAGACATTGTTATCGTAAAAGGTGTTGCCGAAGAGGTAGATTCAATTGAAAAGGTTTTCAGGGAAATGGTGTTTGTGCTAAATACCACAGGTAACCTTAAACCTTCGGATGTGCAGACTATACTGGACCTCACCATTCAGGGCAAGGAGATTATAACAGACAAAGAATACGATGCGATCGTTCTGTATACGAAAAATGATATTATTAAAGCCCGTACCCCGGGGCAGCAGAAATACCTGGATACTGCGAAGAAAAATGATATCTGTTTTGCAATAGGACCCGCAGGAACAGGGAAAACATATCTGGCAGTTGCGCTTGCAGTTAGTGCACTGAAAAAAGGTATTGTAAATAAAATTGTCCTGGCACGACCAGCTGTTGAGGCTGGAGAAAGTCTTGGCTTTCTGCCGGGCGATTTCAGAGAAAAAATCGATCCCTACCTCCGTCCCCTGTATGATGCACTTGACGACATGATACCTTCTGACAAGCTTCGCGGTTACCTTGAAAAAAAGGTTATTGAAATTGTCCCCCTGGCATATATGAGGGGACGGACACTGAATAATGCATTCGTAATTCTGGATGAGGCGCAAAATGCATCCGATATGCAGATGAAAATGTTCCTGACCAGACTCGGTGCCAATTCAAAAGCCATCGTAACAGGTGATATTACCCAGATTGACCTTCCTTCGAAAACAGTTTCCGGCCTGGTTCAGGCTAAGGAAATACTTTTCGGAATAGAAGGAGTGGGATTTATTTATTTTGATAAATCAGATGTTGTAAGGCATAAGCTGGTTAAGGATATTATCGATGCTTACGAAAAATTCCGGAACTGAAAATGTCAGAGGAAATGATGGATAACAGGAAAAAATGGGCCTCTCCCGGTTCACCAATATTTACCGGAACCAGGAAAGTTGAGAATCTTAAAATATCCCTTATTTCTTATGATAAGCAGGATTTTTCATTCAGTGAAATAGAATCGGTAGAGGACCTGCCGGGGAGAATTGTGGAAAGCAGGGTTAACTGGATCAATATTACCGGTCTGCACGATACGGAAAGAATCGAAGCTGTGGGAAAGTTGTTCGGAATCCACCCCCTTGTAATTGAAGATGTCCTGAATATTAATCATTCACCAAAATGTGAAAGTTACAACGATTACATTTTCGTTATAACAAAAATGATCGATCTTAACAGGGACAGAAGCATGAATATAGAGCAGGTCAGCTTTGTCCTTGCAAGAAATTATGTTATTTCCTTCCAGGAAGACGAAGGAGATGTATTCAATGTAATAAGAGAACGTCTGAAAAATAATGATAGCAGGGTACGCAACAGCGGAGCTGATTATCTGCTGTACCGTCTGCTTGATGCGATTGTGGATAATTATTACATGGTTGTGGAAAGTATCGAGGATAAAATTGGAGCATATGACAATATGTTCCTGCCGGGGCACAGGAGAGGTTCCCTGAGACCGGTTTATCAGGTCAGAAAAGAACTTATGAAACTCCGGAGAGCAGTGTTTCCGCTCAAGGAGACTATACATGTGCTTGAAAAAGAGAGGGGAAATTTTGTTTCTCATAACACTTATCTGTTCCTTCGTGATCTCAGCGATCATCTGAGGTATATTATTGACTCGGTTGAAAGCCACCGGGATATGATAACAGTTATGATCGAGATGTCGATGTCCGCAGAAAGCCGCAAGCTGAATGAAATTATTAAAGTACTTACAGTGATATCAACAATTTTTATCCCGCTTACTTTTATCGTAGGGGTGTACGGGATGAATTTTAATCCCGGAACAAGCAAATGGAACCTGCCTGAATTAAACTGGGTTTATGGTTATCCTGCTGTATGGCTGATTATGCTTGCCGTTGCAGGCGGACTGATAATTTACTTTAAAAAGAAAAAGTGGTTCTGAGAGTCTCTATTTTTACTTTGTTGGAAACGTAAGCCTGGCTATATTTGCCGGTTCATTGTAAAATTATTAATACTGTACATTTTATTAAATTAAGCCTGTTTTGCAAAAGAACAGGCCGGGGTTTAAGGAGTATCGCGTAGATGATCGATGTGTTTTTTTCCCATTCGGAAACTGCAAACATAAAATCAAGAGATCAGGTAGAAGAAAAATATAAGTGGGACCTTACCCATATATATGAGACAGAACTGGCGTGGGAAAACGATTTCACATGGGTGAAAGATAACATTCCTGTTTACAGAAAGTATGGAAGCAAGCTTGAAGAACCTGAGCTTCTACTGGAATGCCTGAGCTTTGACGATGAAATGGGCATTAAAATGGAACGTCTTCATCTTTATGCCATGCTGTCAAAAGACAGCGATATGAAAGTGCAGAAATACCAGGCCATGGAGGAGAGAATAAAAAATCTTTATGCCAAAGCCTCGGCTGCATCCTCTTTTATTCGTCCTGAAATCCTGAGCATTCCCGAGCCAACACTGTATAAAATTATATCCTCTCTTGAAGGTCTTAAAGTTTATAAACATAGTATTGAAGAGCTTATAAGAACAAAATTGCATGTGCTTCCCAAGGAACAGGAGGAAATACTTGCCCTTTCCGGTGAGGTGTTAACGGTACCCTATACCGCATACTCGATGTTTACAAATGCCGATATGAAGTTCGATAGTGTAAAAGATGTGAACGGCAATGATACCGAAATGTCGCATGCAAAATTCTATGCCGCAATGTATGAAAAGGACAGACGATTCAGGAGGGATTCTTTTTTCAGCTACTTTAAACCATATAAAGAATACATAAATACTATTACCACCTTGTTTTACGGAAATATTAAAGCAAGAATTTTCAATTCGAGAATAAGAAAATACGGCTCGGCCAGGGAAGCCTCACTGGATGTGAATAATATCCCGGAATCGGTTTATGACAATCTTATTGCGGCTGTTAATGAAAATCTTGCGCCGCTTCACAGGTGGGGGGAAATTAAAAAAAGAATGCTCGGAATTGATGAGCTGCATCCTTATGATGTGTACGTTTCCCTTGTAAATGAGGTCGAAGGAGTAACTTATGATTACGAACATGCCAAGCAGCTTGTTAAAAATTCCCTTCATCCGCTTGGGGAAGTATACCTTGAGGCGCTTGATAAAGCATTTAATAACCGGTGGATCGACGTTTATGAAACTCCCGCAAAAAGAAGCGGGGCATATTCTTCCGGAACTTCCTACGGCGTTCATCCTTATGTGCTTTTAAACTGGACAGACCTTTTGAATGATGTATTTACCCTCTCCCACGAAATGGGACATAATATGCATTCATATTTTACAGGACTTTCGCAGCCTTTTCCATATTCAAATTATACAATATTCCTGGCTGAAGTAGCCTCTACTTTTAATGAGTCCCTGCTGCTTGATTACCTTATTAAAAATTCCGGATCGGAGCATGAGAAACTGTACCTCCTTGAAAAGTATATTAATAATATAACCACTACTTTTTACCGCCAGACCATGTTTGCAGAACTGGAGATGGAGGTTTATAAGGAAGCTGAAAAAGGTACTGCCCTTACCTCAGACCAGCTGCGCCAGATGTACAGAACTATTTATCAGAAATACTGGGGTCCCTCTATGATTATGAATGAAGAGGAAGAATATACCTGGGCCCGCATACCTCACTTTTTCTATAACTTTTATATGTTTCAGTATGCCACCGGTTTTGCTGCAAGCGAAGTTCTTGCCAATAAAGTTATGAATGGCGGGAAGGATGCCGTGGAAAAGTACCTTAATTTCCTTAAAGCCGGCAGCTCGGATTATTCTATAAATATTTTAAAATCGGCAGGCGTGGACATGAATTCACCAGAACCGGTAATTGCCACAACCCAGAAGATGAACAGCCTGCTGGATGAGTTTGAAAAAATTATCGAAGGAAACAAGAACCAACTATGAAAATATATTCAAAAGCGGAACTCAACGAGTTCCATCAGTCGCTTACCTATAACGATATCAGCCTTGTTCCGACTGAAGTATCGAGAGTTAAATCAAGAACAGCTGCAAGTACATCTGCAGAATTTCTTGGCATAAATCTTACCCTGCCCCTTATTTCAAGTCCCATGGATACGGTTACAGGTGCTGAGATGGCCAGGGAACTCAGCCGCCTGGGATGCCTCGGTATTCTTAACAGATTCGATTCCTCCCTTGAGCAGGCACTGGATGATAAAAACGGCAATAATATTAAAGCTGTTTCTATTGCCCTTAATGCTCCCGAGAAAGTTATTGAAAAGCTGGCTGCAAAAAACTATGTAATTTGCATTGATACCGCAAATGCAAATAACCTGGAAGTGTTGAAAAAATCGGAAGAAATAAAGAAAAAGTATAATGTTAGACTGATAGTTGGAAATGTAGCTCACGGTGCAAGCCTCAGCCAGCTCGAAGATTCCGGTGCTGATGCAGTTAGAGTAGGAATTGGCAGCGGAAGCGTGTGTACTACATCAATTCAGACGGGGATCGGTATCGGCCAGGTTTCTTCGCTTCTTAATGTGCTGTTTGCCAGAAAAGAAAAAAATCTCCGGATAAAAATAATAGCGGACGGGGGAATCAAGAGTCCGGGCGATGTTGCAAAAGCTATTGCGCTCGGAGCAGATGCAGTTATGCTTGGAAGAATGCTTTCCGGAACAAGGGAAACCCCTGGCGAGGTTATAAAATATAACGGTCAGCTGTGGAAGAAATACAGAGGTTCGGCATCCTTCGGGGTGAAAATGCGGAATGAGTTCATTGAAGGGGAGGAGACTATGGTTGCATACAAGGGAGTTGTAAAAAATGTAATAGACAGTATCTCCGACGGACTGCGGAGCTCCATGAGTTATATGAACTGCCTTAACATTAAAGAACTTTCCCGGGTGGAGGCTTTTGCAGTGCTGAGCAATTACTCGTTTATCGAAAGGCTGCCTAAATTTTAATCCGTCATCGGGTAATATTTTAAAACTGCCTGACAGGCCGGTTTACTTAAAACTTTTAAGTCTGAGCGAGTTTGTTACAACGGATACCGAGCTGAATGACATGGCCAGCGCTGCAAACATCGGATTCAACAGACCTGAGGCTGCCAACGGAATGCCGATAATATTATAAATAAATGCCCAGAAAAGATTTTGCTTTATTGTGCGGATAGTCTTTTTCGAGAGTCTGATCGCCTCTGCCACACCGTTCAGATCTCCTTTTATAAGAACAATTGATCCTGATTCTATTGCTATATCGGTACCCCTGCCTATCGCAATTCCAACATCGCTTTTTGCAAGGGCCGGTGCATCATTAATGCCATCTCCTACCATCGCGGTTATGCTGCCGTTTTGCTGATATTGAGATACAATACCTGCTTTATCTTCAGGCATAATTTCAGCTTCATAAAAATCGACACCGGTCAGCAGGGCAATTTTTTCAGCAGTTTTTTTATTGTCCCCGGTAAGCATTACCGTTCTGATCCCAAGTGCCCTTAGCTTTTTAATAGCCTCAAATGATTCGGGTTTTACCGGATCTTCAACCGCAATCAATCCTTTTATATTTCCGTCAATATTAATATAAACCACTGTTTTTCCATCGCTTATCAGCTTCTCTGATTCTTTTTCCAGAATATTAATATCGGTGGAATATTCAGCCATCAGTTTTCTGTTTCCTGCTACTACAGCCTGATTATTGATAACAGCCTGCACACCCATTCCCGTTAAGCTGTTAAACGTTTCCGGTTCGCTGACCTGAATACCTCTGCTTACTGCATAGTTTATAATTGCCTCAGCAACCGGATGTTCCGACCTCTTTTCAGCGGATGCTGTAATTTTTATGAGTTCATCCTCGCTTATTCCGCTTGAAATAATATCCGTGACCACCGGTTTTCCTTCGGTTATTGTTCCGGTCTTGTCAAGAATAACCGTAGTAATTTTATGTGCCAGTTCAAGACTCTCCCCGTTTTTGATGAGTATGCCCGACTGCGCTCCCTTACCGGTTCCGACCATTATTGCTGTCGGTGTTGCCAACCCTAACGCACATGGACATGCAATAATCAGCACTGCAATAAAATTTATAAGTGCTGTATTAAAATCAGGTCCGGCAATAAGCCAGTAAATAAATGCCGCGGAAGCAATTGCTATTACAACCGGGACAAATACAGCCGCTATTTTGTCCGCTAAATTCTGGATCGGCGCTTTTGAACCCTGTGCTTCTTCAACAAGCCTGATAATTTTTCCGAGTACTGAATTTTCCCCAAGTGCGGTGATCCTGAAATTAAAGGAACCTGTTTTATTGATCGTTCCTCCGGTTACTTTTGCTCCGGCGGTTTTTTCAACCGGAATACTTTCTCCCGTCAACATGGATTCATCAATAACTGTAGTGCCGAAAGTTATAACACCGTCAGCAGGAATTTTATCCCCCGGTTTCACAATTATCACATCATTAATTTGCAGTTCTTCAAGTTTTACTATCTGCTCCACACCTTCCCTGATTACTATTGCAGTATCGGGACGAAGGGAAATAAGTTTTTTAACTGCTGAGTTTGTTTTGCTTTTTGCCCGGGCTTCAAGCCATCTGCCCATCAAAATTAAAGTTATAATTACTGCTGCGGTATCGAAGTAAACATGGGGCTGAATCCCGCCGGTTAAAATGAGGTCCGGAAAAAGTACTACAAACAGGCTGAAGGTATATGCGGCCCCTGTACCTA
>DJMM01000070.1 GCA_002435365.1 Ignavibacteriales bacterium UBA6490 | reverse complement strand
CTGTGCGGTATGGATAATCCTTTAACGGATGATGACTTCAATTATGTAAGTGATGTTTTTAAGAATTAAATCTGTTACGGTCCCGTAAGAATATTAAATCTTGACATACCTCATCTTTCTGGGATGAGGTTTATTATTTAACAAATTTTAATCCCCCTTCTATTGCTTTATTCAATAAAATATGGCAAATTCTTTGAGTTAATATTACCTCTCTAAGTAATCTTACAGTATAGATGAAGTGTTCTGCATAATTAATTTATTATCCTAAAATTTTTCGGAGGTACCTCTATGAAAAAAATTATGTTACCAATCATTTTCGTTGTTCTATCCTTCTCTGTTTATGCTCAGTGGGTCGTTCAGACCTCGGGAGTTACAACCAGTTTAAGAACTGTTTCCGTTATTGATGAAAATATTGCCTGGGCATCAGGTAATAGCGGTGTGGCCCTGCGTACCACTGACGGCGGCACAACCTGGCAGAATGTGAGCGCCGGAACTTCAACCGGTACTCAATACATTTATGGCATTGATGCAAATACTGCACTGGTAGCTGGAAATCCAACCGACGCATATGTATATAGAACCACCGACGGTGGTACTACCTGGACAATGGTTCTTTCCCAGGCCGGAGGATTCTTTAACGGAATTGATATGTTTTCTCCAACCCACGGATTTCTCACTGGTGATCCTGTCGGGGGCCGCTGGTCAAACTTCAAGACAACTGACGGTGGTGCTACCTGGGATTCCACCGGTATGTTCCTTGCACAGGCAGGTACAGAGGCTGGCTGGAACAACGGTCTACAGATCAGGGGTACCAAAGTGTACTTTGGCACCAGCAACTCCAGAATATATTATTCCTCAAACAGCGGTGCATCGTTTTCACCAATTGCTATGCCACTTACAAACTCATTCGGAATCTGGTTTACAACTGATATGAGGGGTATAGTTGCTGGCAGTTCTGAAGGCGCAGTTTCTACAATGGACGGGGGTGCAAACTGGACAAGTCTGCCTGTTTTAGCCAGCGGTACAATTTATAGTGTGGTTGGCAATTCTGTTACCTGGTTCCATACCCGCGGTACAAGATTATTCCAGTCCACTGATGATGGTGCCTCATGGGATACTGTATATGTGGCTTCTGGAACATTATACAACATTCAAAAGGCCAGGAATATGGCAGATGTCTGCTATGTTGTGGGTGCAGGCGGTTTCATCATGAAGGGTACCGGATTCGGACTACCGGTTGAGCTGACCTCCTTCACTGCTTCTGCTGTTAATGACCAGGTTGTACTGAACTGGTCAACCTCAACTGAAGTAAATAACAGAGGATTCGAGATTGAAAGAAGCACACCAGGAAGCGACTTTATAACAGTGGGCTTTGTAAGAGGTGCAGGTACCACTACCGAGATCCAGAATTATTCATACTCAGATCAGGTCCCGGCTGGTATTTATACATACAGACTGAAACAGCTTGACTATAACGGCGAGTACGAGTACTCACAGACAGTTGAGATCGATTTTACCGGCGGGTTGTCCTATGTGCTTGAGCAGAATTATCCCAATCCTTTNNAAACACAAAGCAGCCGGCGCATAATGCCCGGCTGTTTTTTTATTTCTCAGTTACCGCTGCGTGCTTTTTTGTCTGTAATATTTCACCCTTTTTATTTAGTTTGGATCGGGAAACAATTTAAACAGATGAACCAGGCTTATCTCCGCTTTTATGAAGAGCTGAATGATTATCTTCCCCCTGAAAAAAGAAAAACCAGATTCCCGGTCAGATTCTGGGGGAGTCCGTCAGTAAAAGATATGATCGAAGCATCGGGAGTACCTCACACAGATGTGGATATGATTATCGCAAACGGGATCTCGGTCGATTTCAGCTTCAGAATTAATAACGGGGATGAAATTAGTATATACCCGGTGTTTGAATCTTTTGATATAACTGATATTCAGCACCTCCGTCCGGCACCGCTCCGGGATCCGAAGTTTGTAAATGATGTACAGGTCGGCGCACTTGCAAAATATATGCGGATGTGCGGATTTGATACTTTATACAACAATAAATTTTCTGCCCATGATATTGCTGGTATTTCGTTAAAAGAAAGAAGGACTATTATTACGAGAGACCGGAAAATCCTGAAACAGAGTAATGTAACCCATGGATACTGGGTAAGAAATAGTGATCCCGAAAGGCAGCTTCAGGAGGTGATAAAGCGTTTCCAGCTTGAAAAAAGTATAATGCCTTTTGTGCGATGTATATTGTGCAACGCCATGCTGGAAGACACCCCGAAAAATGAGATTATGCATCTGCTTCCCGCTAATGTGCGTGAGACCAGGAATGAATTCAAAAGATGTACCGGATGCAGTAAAATATACTGGCAAGGATCACACTTTGTCAGGATGCAGAGTTTCATTGATGAATTAATAAAGTCTTTTTAAATTAGGATGAATAAATAATGAAACAGGTAGATGAGTTTTCTTCTTAGGATTATAATTGCTCTCGTTTTAATATCGCTTCTTGAATATTATTTTATAAAGAAGGTTCATCGTTCAGTTAAGGAATACTTCCCCGGTTTCCCTGATAAAAAGTTATCCCGCATAACTGCCGGTATACTTATCTTTTTTAACCTCTATCCCCTCTTTTTAACAGGAACCTGGATTTACAGCACCGTATTCAACACAGGCAGAATAGAACTTCCCCGTAATTTTTTCTTTGATTACCTGCTTACATATCCTTTCTGGGTAGGTATTATAATAATCGTTCAGTCCTCCCTCTTCTTTTTACTGCTGGATATGGCCAAGGGGATAATTCTGGTTTTTGCAAGACGGCACAGAGATAAAATCAGGAGCATTGAACTTAAAATATTCCCCTTCATTATAATTGGTTTCATTGCATATGTGCCGGCAAGAATCATTTATGATTATCATGCCGTTGAGGTAAGCTATATTGAATACCGGAAGGAAAGCCTCCCCGAAGAACTGGAAAATTTAAAGCTTATCCTGGTATCCGATATTCAGGCAGACCGGTATACAAACAGGTACCGGCTCGGCAGATTCATAAATTTGGTAAATGAGCAGGATGCGGATCTTGTGCTTATTGCAGGGGATTTTATTACCTCAACTCCCGAGTATATAAATCTTTCTGCAGAATATGTTGGAAAAATAAATGCCGCATACGGAGTCTATGCCTGTGTGGGAGACCATGATAACTGGGCTTACCGGGAAGATAATTCAAAAAGCATTCGTGAGATTACAGATGCGCTTGCCTTGCAGAATATAAAAATGATCGATAACGGCGAGCAGATTATAACCTTTAAAGGAAAGCAGATCGGGATTACATTTATTACCAATACATATGTTGAAAGGATTAGCGGCAGCGAACTTTCTGATTTAACCGGAAGAAAAGTAAATGCCGATCTGAGAATATTCTTAACTCATCAGCCCAGAGCCAACCTGATCCAACAGGCGCGTGAAAGCAATTATGATATGTACCTTGCCGGACATACCCATGGCGGCCAGGTTACTTTTCTGTTCCCGTTTATCAACCTGACCCCCACCTTAATAGAAACAGAATATGTAAAAGGTGAATTCAATATCGATGGAATGATGCTGTATGTAACACGGGGTCTGGGTATGAGTCTTGTGCCAATAAGATATAACAGCACACCTGAAATTACAGTAATCAATCTTTCAAAATAACAGCAATCCCGCCACTCTTTAAAATATTGGGAAAAGCGAGCGTATTCGATGACAGGAGCAATGTTCAACTAAGGCAAAAGAAGAAATAAAAAGCCATTCATCCTTGTTAAAGACCAATTAAAACAATAAAATCAATATTCCTGATTCTTCACTATACTTTTGTACAGCTTCCGCAGGGCAGCGGGAAAATTGAGATTTTGTTTTACTTTTCAGACGATTATATTTGATGGCAGTAATAAGTTTTAATTTTAACAAGGACATATTAGACTTCCCCGGGTTGCATAAAATGAAGCGTAACAACATTTACTGGATAAGTCAGATAACAGGATGGCTGTTATATAGTCTGATAAATGTTACCGCCATTGCAATATTTTCCTCCATTACCTGGAAACGCGTTTTACTTCTGCTGGTGTATGCTGCGGCAGGACTTCTTCTTACCCACATTTACCGCAATATGGTAAAGAAAAAGGACTGGATAAATCTTCCGCTTAAAAAAATAACCCCCCTGGTGCTCCTGGCAAGCCTGACAATGGGAATTATTGTATACAGCCTTTATTTCACATTGAATCTCCTGTTCAGCATTTATGAATTGAAAGAAAGCCCGCTCGGTACATTTGCAATAGGAACACTGAATTCATCAAGCGTTATATTTTTATGGTCACTTATTTACTTCTCGGTACATCTTTTCGAAAACTACAAGCGTGCAGAAATCGAATCGTATATATGGGAAGCAGCGGTTAAAGATTTTGAACTTAAAACTCTAAAAAGCCAGCTTAATCCTCATTTCATGTTTAACGCCATGAACAGCATCAGGGCACTTATTGAAGAAGATCCGGCCAGTGCAAAGACGGCCCTTACCAGACTTTCAAATATTCTGAGATATTCACTGAAAATTGAACGCAACGAGACCGTTCCGCTGGAAGAAGAAATCCAGACTGTTAAGGATTATCTTCTCCTGGAGACCATAAGATTGGAAGAAAGACTGAAATATCATCTGAATATTGATCCGAAATCCGAAAAAGTTGAAATTCCCCCGATGATGATTCAGACCCTTGTGGAAAACGGGATCAAGCACGGCATAGCGAAAAAGACCGTTGGAGGGATGATATCCATAGACACCAAGGTATCCGATTCAAAACTATTTATAAAAATAGTAAATACCGGGCACCTCGATGAAGAGGCACTCAAGCAATCCAAAGGATTTGGCGTAAGCAATACCAGACATCGCCTCAATCTTCTTTACGGCGAGAACAGCACTTTTATATTACAAAATGAAAATTTCGATAAAGTGTCAGCAGAAATAGTAATTCCAACTGGAGGTACAACAAATGAAAGCTCTTATAATTGATGATGAAAGACTGGCCAGAGCAGAGCTCAGGCGGTTGCTAACCCCATTTAAAGAAATTAATGTAGTGGGAGAAGCAGTGAATGTGGAGGACGCGGTATCCAAAATAAGCGAACTGAGTCCCGATCTTTTATTCCTGGATATCCAGATGCCCGGGAAAAACGGCTTCGAACTTTTAGAAGAGCTGGACAGCGTACCGGCTGTAGTATTCACAACCGCATATGATGAATATGCTCTGAAAGCATTTGACTATAATGCGTTGGATTACCTTCTTAAACCTATCGAACCAAAACGTCTCGAGGACACCGTAAAAAAGGTGCTGGAAAGAAAACAGAAGGAAGTAAGTGAAATCTCGGGTCACCCTGTATTATCCGAGATCGACCAGGTGTTCGTTAAAGACGGCGACAGATGCTGGTTTGTTAAGCTCTCGAATGTGAAACTGTTTGAATCCGAAGGAAATTATGTAAGACTTTATTTTGAAGACTATAAACCGCTCATCTTAAGAACCCTGAACTACCTTGACGAACGGCTGGATGAAAAAACCTTCTTCCGTGCCAGCAGGAAACATATTATAAACCTTAAATGGATTGATTCAATTGAACCCTGGCTTAACGGGGGACTGCTTGTAAAACTCAAAGGCGGTCAAAAAATCGAAGTGTCGCGCAGACAGGCTATTAAATTTAAGGATAAGCTTAGCCTGTGACTACTCCTTTTAAAGGGGAACCTCGTTCCCCTTTTCAGGTTCCTTACTCATAAGGTTGTTTATAAACATCAGGTTCTTGGACTTCGAGTTGGACATTATAATTTTTATAACTGCTGTCAGAGGTACGGATAAAAGCATACCTACTATCCCCCAGATGTAACCCCAAATCAGAACAGAGAAGAGAATTAATAAAGGATTCAGATTCAATCGTTTACCGAGTACCATAGGCTCCAGTACATTAAAAAACAATGTCTGTATACCGGCAAGAACACCGGCAGTTATTAATGCAAAACCGACAGATTCATACTGGATAAGCGACATTAGCACTGGAAGAATTAAGGAAACCGCGGAACCAATGGACGGAATAAAATTGAAGAGGAATACAAACAACCCCCATATTACAGGAAAATCAACGTCCATTAAAAACAATATGCCTGTAACAGTAACTCCGGCAGCCAGATTTAAAAGCACTTTTGCAAAAATATAATTCTGAATCTGTTTTGTAATAGCTTTGAATGTGCCGCTTAGTACCTTCTCCTTGCCATGAATTTCTTCTTCAATCAGTTCGGGTGCAACAGGAGTGCTGGTATCGTCATCTGCTTTTTTCAGTATCGCCTTTATCTCCGGCTTTACTTTTTTCATTACATATCTTCTTCTAATTGAATCATATATGCCGGTATGTCCGGTAACAATGAAAATATAAAAGAAGAGAACAAACAGCACACTGCCTATCAATGGAAAGGTTGTGGAAAATATTCCGCCGGCAAGAAGCTTGTAATCGATCTGGGATAGAATTCTTTTTATTGAAAAGTACTTGAAATAACTGTCTTTTACACCCAGCACCTTTGCTGCATCCCTTACAATATTATTCAGTTTGCTGTAATAATCCGGAAGCTCCTCTCCGAACTGAAGGAATGAATCAATAAGAAAAGAGAAGATACCCCAGGTAAGAAATATCATGACTGCCAGGTCAAAAATTATAACTAAAAAAAGAGGGATCTTCTTCCTTGTGAGAAATTCATTCAGAGGTGAAAATGTAAAGAAAAGAAAATATGCAATTATAAAGGGAAGAAATATGTGGGATAATTCCTTCAGGGTATATCCGATTACTACAATCCCGATTATGATAACAAAGAACCTGAGTACCGGATCCTGAAGTCCTCTCTTTGCCATTTTACTCTCTCAGTAATAATTCATAGAATACAACAGGTAAAATAATAATTATTTCTTTATTTATATAAATACAGGGATGTTCGTCCATAATCAGAGGGTGCCTGTAAAAAAATAAAAAATTGTTTGAAATAACGCCGCAGAAGTGTAATTTATCCCTCAAATGTTGTAATTATTGAAATCCGGAGGGTAAATCAAAATGCGAAGAATTCTTATTGTTATCGCAATTCTACTGTTTATTTCCAGTTCATTTCCATATGAGAAAAAATCAATTATCGAGCGTTATACAAATTATCAGTGCGGACCCTGTGCGTCCGTTAATAACGCATGGTATAATGCGGCTACCGCAAATCTGGTTGGTTCGGAAACTGTAAGCCATATAGTTTATAATGTAAACTGGCCGGGACCAAATGACCCAATGTATTTGCTGAATGCTGCGGAAAACAGCAAAAGATGGGGCTATTATGGCGTTAATTCGGTCCCCTGGATTGTAGTTAACGGGACTACAATAAGTGTTGACGAACCCAGTATGCAGAATGCCGTAACAAACGGAAACGCGCAATTTGCCCCGTTCAAAATAATCCTTACTCCCGAAAGATTTCATAACAATGTAATAAATGTAAAAGTCAAAATAATCCGGGATCCCACTGATGTAACTGTATTCGACACAGTTAATACAAAGCTTCGGGTGGGCCTTACAGAAAAAAGAGTAACCGGAGTAGGGGGATTGGAATCAGCCTATTTTTCAATCACCCGGAGAATTCTTCCTAATGCCGACGGAGCATTATTTGACATTCCTCTGCCGGGTGATTCTGTTGAAGTAGAACTGATGTATGTTCCTTCTCAGGAATTTCTGCAAAATGTCAATTTAGACAGCCTCAGAGTGGTATCATTTATACAGAATGATCTCAGCAAAATGATATACCAGTCGGAAATGACAGATGTTGTAAGTTCAAATAATCTTAATGCCGCTTTCTCACTGAGCGATGATTTTGGCGGCGCTCCTTTAACCGTTTCTTTCACAGATTATTCCACCGGTTCCGACAGTTCGGCAGCTCTGCAGTATGAATGGGATTTTAACAATGACGGCACTATCGATTCACAGGACCCTTCCCCGGAATTTACATATTCCGAAGAAGGCTTCTACACGGTTAAATTAACAGTTAAGGAAGGGCTGAATTCACATACCCGACTGATGAACAACCTTATCACAATTATTACTTCAGTTGCTGATATTCTGGTAGTCAATGGAATAGACTATCGTACATCAACTTATATTCCCGAGATGCAGAGATTTTACGGTGGTTCAGCTGCTTATGGATATCACCAGGTTGATGTGTGGGATCTGTTCGGGGACCAGGGATTCGATTATTTCGCTAATCCGCTGGTGCAGAAAGTCCATCTGTTCAAAAGAGATGTGCCCCTTGCAGCAATGAAAATATATGACAAAGTGATCTGGATCGGAAATAATTACAGCGGAGATATTGCCTTTTTTAAACCGTCAACCGTTATTGATTACCTTGGTCTGGGCGGAAATTTTCTTCTTACTTCAAGATTGGGTTCATCGTTTTTCAGCACTGAACTAAGAACCTACGCAGGAATATCCGGATTCACCGGAGATCTGCAAATAGATAGCCTGGTTGCTCTCGATTCCAATCTTGTCAATATGCGTGTTATACCGGGCAACTTAAACAACCTGGTGCACTTATTTACAATTTCGGATTCATCTACCATATCGATTTTCAAATATCCCATTTATCCTAATCATTCTGCGGGATTCAGGATGCAGAAAGAAAATGAGGGCGCTTTTATTTTCATAACCGGAAGACCCTACCGCTATGATACTGCAGCATCAGCCTTTAATTACAGCTATATTATCGATAACTGGATGACCGGAGATATTGTGGGCGTTAAGGAAAACCGTAATTCGGTCCCGGAAGATTTTACACTCTCACAAAATTATCCTAATCCTTTTAACCCGGTGACATCCATAAAATATAATGTAGCTAAAACAGGACTTGTAAGAATTAAAGTTTACGACATTCTGGGCAACGAGGTGACAGATCTGATAAATACAGTAAAGGAGCCGGGCGAATATGTTGTCCGCTTCGACGCTTCAGGACTGAGCAGCGGAATATATTTATGCAGAATGGAAGCCCCAGGAGTTAATATCTCAAAGAAAATGATTCTTCTGAAGTAAATTCCATCGTCCAATTTTTAATATTTTAAAACAGGAAGCCGGATTATCCCGGCTTCCTTTGTTTCAGACTACTTATTTCCTTCAATGTAATTTTTCAGAGATGTGCCGATTAAATATTCCCACCCCTGCTCAAAACTGCTTCTTGCAAAATCAGGATTGCCCGCCGGGAAATCACCCACTCCTTCATGCGTAAGCCTGACCCTGGTTTTGTTCCCGTCCGGAAACAGCTCAAAAGATACCCGTGTTATCACCGGAAATATTTCATACCTCCATGTATATGAAATTTTCCGGTCCGGTATAACTTCTGTTATTTTGCAAATATGAAGATACTGCTCTTCTTCGCTTCCGCCGAAAAAATGGAACTCGAAATCTTTTTCCGGCTTAAATACAGTTATATCAAAGTACCACTTTTTCATTTCTGCATTATCGGTCAGTGCCTTCCATATGTCAGATGCAGGTGCATTAATCAGAACTTCTTTAATAATAGGATCGCGACCCATAAATTATCCTGCTTTATTATACAATTAATGAAATTTAACATATATGCCCGCCAGGTGCAATATTTATGCCTAAACCCTTGTTGTGAGTTTACAGATCCGGATTCACTTTAATTATACAGGGAATTTTTATATTATATGTACACACTTTAAAAGAAGTTTATTATGAAAATTTTAAAAATTACCGGCATAATTGTACTGGTTATCATCATTTTAATGATAATTCTTCCGTTCTTGTTTAAAGACCAGATTGTAACGCTTGTTAAACAGGAAGCAAACAAAAACCTGAATGCGGAAATGAATTTTGAAGGAGTGGGGCTAAACCTGTTTTCCAGCTTTCCGGATCTGAGTTTATCCATTGACGAACTTACAATTGTCAACAAGGCTCCCTTCCAGGGAGATACGCTGCTGTATCTGAAAGAATTTAATGCAACGGTTGACCTGTGGAGCGTGATCGGCGGAGATAAAATAATAATTGAAGCTGTTAATCTGACTGAACCAAATATTTTTATTTATGTATCCGAAGACAGCGTCGCAAATTATAATATTACACTGGCTGATACATTGGCCGCGGCCGAAACTTCATCCGCGGATATTTCATTCGGTCTGAAAGAATACTCAGTGAAGGGGGCTAATATAGTCTACCTCGACAATACTTCCGGAATGTTCGCAGCAATAAAAAATCTTAACCATTCGGGCAGCGGTGATTTTTCAAAGAATAATTTTATTCTTGAAACAGAAACATCCATTGAAGAACTAACTGTTGAAATGGGCGGCATAAAATTCCTTAACCGTGCAAAAATCGGGGTGGAACTGAATGTCGGTGCTGATATGGAAACCAGGAAGTTTACCTTTAAGGAAAATGAGATGCGCATTAATAATCTTTCCCTGAGCTTCGACGGATCTGTGCAGATGCAGGAAAAATCCGTGCAGATGGATATGATGTTTGCCTCTGTGGATAATAAGTTCAAGGATATCATCTCACTTATCCCTGCTGTTTATACCAGTAATTTTGAAGACCTGGAAGCCTCCGGAAGCATGAGCCTGAAAGGCACTGTTAAAGGCATATATACTGACGAAAATCTCCCGCAGATGAATATTGATATATCGGTTGATAACGGAAAATTTAAGTATCCAAAACTTCCTACCCCGGTCAATAATGTAAACATGAAAATGAATATAAATAATCCTGGCGGGAATGCCGACAGGACAGTTATAAATATGAGCAATCTTCACCTCGAGCTTGGCAGCGAGCCGTTCGATGCAAGACTGCTTGTCAAAAATCCGGTATCCGTACCTTATATCGATACGAAAGTTAAAGGCAGGATTGACCTGTCGAAACTTAAGAATGCAATATATCTCGAAGGGGTAAAAAATATCGCCGGAATAATCAATGCGGATTTTGAGGCAAAAGGAACAATGGCCGTTGCCGATCAGAAGACCATTGAGAATTTATCGGCATCCGGAAACATCTCTGTCTCAAATATTATCTATGCCTCCGATAAACTGCCTGATGAAATAAAAATTCTGCGGGGCAGCCTTCTCCTTACTCCGAAAAAATTCAGCTTAAATGATCTGAACATCAGGATCGGCAAAAGCGATCTCAAGGCGGAGGGTCAGCTTCAGGATATGATATCTTACGTTCTCTCTGACGGAACAATTAAAGGAAATCTTTTATTAACTTCGGCCTATTTTGACGTCAATCCTTTCCTGAGCGGTGAAAAGACAAATGAAGCGGCTAAAGATTCAGTGCGGATTTCAGCTGTGAGTATTCCGGAGCGGATAAATTTCACACTGAATTCAGCTTTCGGCAGACTGACTTATGATAACCTCACCCTTGAAAATGTAAGGGGTACTATAACAATTGCTGAGGGCAGACTTACTTTGAAGAACCTGAGTATGAATACACTGGGAGGAAGCATAGTTGCCGACGGCTATTATAATGCACCCGAAGGGGCAGCCCCGGATATTATGTTTAATCTTGACATAAATAACTTCGGATTCAAGGAAGCATATCAGAATTTTGTAAGCGTTCAGCAGTTTGCACCGATGGCGAAATACATCGAGGGCAGGTTTACTTCAAAGATGCGCCTGACCAGCAGGTTGGACGAGTCCATGATGCCGGTATTCGAATCCTTTAACAGCAGGGGATCTTTTAATTTTCAGAATGCGTCAATTAAGGGATTTAAGCCGCTGCAGGTGGTAGGAGAAAAATTGAGTCTTGATGCACTGAAAAATCCTGCCATAAACAATGCCGGAACAAACTTTATCATAAATAACGGAAGGCTTTACATTTCGCCGTTTAGTTTTCAGGTCCTTAATTATCAGGTAGATATATCCGGGTCAAATGGATTGGATCAGACGCTGGATTATGTAATGGGAGTTAATATCCCCGCATCAAACCTGAAGGGTCAGGGAAATAAAGCTATAAGTAATTTACTGGGGAAAGATGTTCAGCTGATCACCGCAAACAGTGTAAATGTTAAAGCCAATATCGGCGGAACGATCGACAATCCGACAGTTTCGACTTCTGCCGGAAACGTTGTGGGTGAAACCACCCAGCAGATTACAAAGCAGGTGGAGGAAGAAGTTAAACAGCAGTTCGAACAGAAGAAAGAGGAAGTGCAGCAGGAAATACAAAAAGAAATCCAGAAGCAGACCGATACTTTAACAAATAAAGTTAAAAAGGAAGCTGAAGAAAAACTGAAAAACCTGTTCCGGAAGAAAAAGTAAAAGGATTTTCCTGATACCGGAAACTTTGCAACCGGGAAACGGGAGATTAACAGACAATTTTATATTTTAGCATGGCTATAAAAATTTTTCAGGAGGAAAATTGGAAATAAGTGTCGACTATATAAAACAGAGTGCGGTTATCAGGCTTACCGGGGATCTTACAGGGGAAGAGCAAACAGATGTTTTCAATGTGAAAATCGCCGATCTTCTGAAAGAAAATAAATTTAACATTGTAGTTGACCTGTATGGTATTAAATATGTAAACAGCACCGGTCTCAGGATGTTAATTAACGGTTATAATATCCTTAAAAATTCCGGAAAGGAACTGATACTGGCTAACTGTTCCGAAAAGGTGAAAGATATCCTGGGCTATACAAAACTCAACCAGGTATTTAAAATTTATGATAATGTGGAAGATGCTGTCAATTCATCCGCTTGATGTTCGATTTTCTTAATTTTTCACTTCCGTATCATGGTTCAACCGGGTATTATTAATTCAACCCCGGTTTTTGTACCATTCCTATATTCATAATGCCAAATCAGATCTTTTTTATATATGCAAAATTATTTTCATAATGATACACTTGGGAACTAAAGCTGAATCTAACCCCGGTCTAACCTGATTCTAACCTGATTCTAACCTGNNTTATTGAATAACCGGCAGAATAAATGATCCGGCTGCTCAGGGAATTTGAAAATATTCGTTCCTGAATAATTTAAATATCGGAGAGAAAATGAAAGTAGTTACATTTGGAGAAATAATGCTGCGGCTGGCAGCANNCTCAGAATCTGAGATTTTCGCAGGCTGTTAATTTTGAAGCAACTTACGGCGGCGGCGAAGCAAATGTTGCCGTGTCTCTCGCAAACTATAAGGTGCCGGTCGAATTTGTGAGCAGAATCCCGAAAAATGATATTGGCGAAGCATGCATAATGAATTTGAAAAAATATGGTGTGGGTACAAATCATATTCTCCGGGGCGGGGAGAGACTGGGGATATATTTCCTTGAAAAAGGATCCGTAAGCAGGGCCAGTAAAGTTGTGTACGACCGTTCATATTCTGCAATATCACAGGTCGAAAAAGGAATGTTTAACTGGGATGAAATTTTTAAGGATACAGGATGGTTTCACTGGACCGGAATAACACCCGCCATTTCCAAAGGTACCGCAGATGTTTGT
>DJMM01000027.1 GCA_002435365.1 Ignavibacteriales bacterium UBA6490 | reverse complement strand
CAGTGTTCTTGACGGATGGTGGGTTGAGGGATTCGATCCGGAGCTGGGCTGGAAAATTGGAAACGGCGAAGAATATCTTGATCCTGATTATCAGGATGAAGTGGAGGCTCGTCAGCTTTATCATATGCTTGAAACCCAGATAATTCCGCAGTTTTACAAAAGGGGAGAAGATGATATTCCCAGACAGTGGATTGCAAAAATTAAAAATTCAATGAAAAGGCTGGGTCCATATTTTAACACCCATAGAATGCTCCAGGAATATTTGACTAAATATTACCTGCCTGCAATCGATAATAGAAAAAATTTGCTGGATAAAGTAAAAAATACGGCTAAAGATCTTGTTAGCTGGAAGGAAAGAATTATTAATGAATGGTCCAGGGTTAAAGTATTGAATGTGGACTCAGATGGTTTTATTAAGACAGTTCGTGTTGGTGAGAGTCTGCTTGTCGATGCAGAAATACAACTCGGTAACCTGACCCCGTCCGATGTTGAAGTTCAGATCTACTATGGACCGGTTGAGAAGTTAAATGAACCACATAATTATAACACCATTAATATGATTCCTCAGAAGAAGAATGCCAAACCGGGTATATATAAATTTACAGGAAGCATTGAATGTACAAAAAGCGGCCAGGCCGGGTATACAATCCGGGTTCTGCCGAAGCATGAAATGCTTATAAATCCTTTTGAATTAGGAGTAGTTTACTGGGCTGAATAATATGCTGCTTGAAACAATTGAAAATAGTGATGGTCTGCTTGTTTACTCAACAAATATCCTGGGTGAAAATAACTTCAGGCTGATCTTAAAAAAAGATAAAGCAAGCGTACCAAGAAAACTATTCATCCATGAAATCTGTGCATTGATAAACAGTGTATCCAGAAAGAATCTTATTGCCTACCGGCTCCTGACAAATATCAGCAGTCTATCGCTTCAGTCAAGCAATTACGGCTGCGTCATTTATACGGCAGAGGGTCCGGAGATCATTTATCCCGATCCAATATTTGCAATAACCGAGCTGGAAGAAATTCTGAATATGAATTACATACCTGAGCTGAGATTCAGAATTCAACAGGTTGGACTTACTTCAGAATCGGAAAACGGGGATACAATATTCAGGGAGAGGTTCCATTTCGATCTCAATGCAGATGAAGCACAGCACCAGAATGATTCGGTATTCGTTCAGGCTGTGCTGACTGATGAAAAAGAGAGAGAGCGGGAAATATCTGTCAGAAAAAAATATGTGATCTATGAAGAGAGTGATTTCAATCAAATAAATATAAAAAAAGAGGAAGAGGAAGAAAAAACATTTTTATCGCTTTCCGGAGTATTTACTGAAGAAGCCGAAACCCCGGAATCAGTTGATAAATCTGAAATAGAAATATTCAACTCTGAGAATTCTCTTAAAGATTACATAAACAAGGGTATAAGGAGGAAAATATTTCTCCGGTTCAGGAAACCTTAAAGCCGTTTTTGCTGTCCAGTAAAATCATCTCGAATAAATCCTGAAGGTTCCTGAATTTGTTTTTCTCAACAATATTCCTGATAGCTGAGGGAAAATCGACCGACTCATTCAGATCAAAGAATCTTTTTACACCTTTTCTTATTTCGTCAGGAGAATCAGGTCCTACAATTATCCCGGTTTTTTCATTATCGACAAATTCTTCCAGTCCGCCTACCCGGGTCACAACCACCGGTTTAAGAAATCCGTAAGCTACATTTAATATTCCGCTTTGAGTGGCGCTGCGGTAAGGCTGGACTACAAGATCAGCAGCTGAATAATACCTATAAACTTCTTCGTTAGGAATAAATTTATTGATGATCTGAACTTTATCGGCTATATGTGATTTCTCAATTATTTGAATATAATCTGCGGGATTATCATAAAACTCGCCGGCAACAAGGAGTCTGCATTCAGGGTAGTCTTCTGAAATTCCCTTAAATGCATGCAAAAGGATATCAAGGCCCTTATATTTTCTTACATAGCCGAAGAAAAGCAGAACTTTATCGGATTCAGAAAATCCCAGATCTTTTTTAGCCTTTGACTGTTCAAGGCTATTCAGCTTATAATACTCAAATATCGGAAGCTCGGAGCGGTAAACTTTAACATTTCCAAATGTTCTTTTGATATCACGGTTAACAATATCCGATAAGGCAACAAAAGCATCAGACCTCGACAATCCAAATCTGGTAATAACTCTGTCTATGAAATGTCCTTCGTGAGAAATAAAATTTTCGGTAATAAATACAATTTTATCTCGATATTTTTTACTAAGCTTAAGCAATGAAGAAATTATGAAATGGCATGGACCAAAAAAAGGATGCCACCAGTCGAAAACTACAAGGTCAGGATTTTCATTCCTGATAAAAGACGCGGTTTTAAACCAGGAAAAAGGATTTATTGAATTAATTAATCTTTCACTGGGTACTTTTTTGATCATCACTCCGCTTTTATCGAACTGGGTAGTTCCCGGGAATAAAAATGAAGGATATAAAAGTTTGTAGTTAATTATCTTAACATCGAATTTTTCAGATAGAGAATCGTAGACGTACGACATATATGTTGAATTTCCGCCCCTGTAAGGATATACCGGACCTACGATGATTATTTTTTGTTTGCTCATAGTTGTTCCAATCAGATAAGACAAAAATAAACAAATACACCGCCGTTAAAAAATAATCAGGCTTTATTTGTACATATCCTGTCCGAAATCCTGATCATCCTCTTCAGAAGACATACTGAACATTGAACTGAGCATATCCTTAAACTGTACACCCTGTTCCAGCTTAAATTTGCTGAGCAGTGAAAACTCCGCCAGTCCATGCAGTAAAAATTCCATAAACAGGTAAAATTCCTTATCTCCGGTTTTAGGAATGAATTTTTTTACGGTTTCACCTAAGCCGGGCACTTTGCTTAATATATCGGTATAGGCCTGATTTGAGGCATTTGAAAGGAGGTCAACTAAATTACCTTTATTAAACCAGCTGATTATCTGGCTATAAGGATTAATATTCTGAGTTTTTTTAATCTTATCCGGGGAAGGAAAGTAGGTTTCAAATAAAGTTCTGATAGCTTTGCCGATAAGAATATGCGCCACCTTGGCAGGCCCTTCCTGTTCTCCCTCATAAACCAGTTCAATTTTGCCGGTTATCGATGGAATTATTCCGTAAAAATCTGATATACGCATAAGTGTTCCGGTTTCACCATTAAGGATGGCTCGTCTTTCTGCAGTACTGTAAATATTCTCATATGCAGAAATAGTCAAACGGGCACTAACACCGCTTTTCTGATCAATATATTCACTTTCCCTTGCTGCGAATGCAACCTGCTCTACAAGATCGTCGAGCAGATGATGTGATAGCACTTTAACTTTCTGCTCATCAGCCAAATGAGCTTCCTGATGTGTTATTTGCTTCGAATGGATTATATTTTTTGGATAATGGGTAAGAATCTGGCTATCGATTCTATCCTTGAGGGGAGTAACGATTGATCCCCTGTTGGTGTAATCTTCCGGGTTTGCAGTAAATACGAACTGAATATCCAGGGGTAATCTTACCTTGAATCCTCTGATCTGAATATCAGTTTCCTGAAGGAGGTTGAAGAGTGCCACCTGAATTCTTGCCTGAAGATCGGGAAGTTCATTTATAACAAATATTCCTCTGTGCGAACGGGGTATTATTCCAAAATGGATCACTCTTTCATCAGAGTAATGAAGTTTCATTGTTGCAGCTTTTATGGGATCGACATCACCTATCAGATCTGCGACCGATACATCGGGTGTTGCCAGTTTTTCAGAATATCTGTTTGACCTGTGCAGCCAGGAAACCGGTGTGTTATCACCTTCAGTATTAATTAAATCAAGAGCGTATTTTGATAGCGGATTAAATGGGTCATCGTTAACCTCCGAGCCTTCCACTACAGGAATATACTCATCGAGAAGATTTATGAACAGTCGGGCAATTTTGGTTTTAGCCTGCCCGCGAAGACCAAGCAGAATGATATTATGTCTTGATAAAATCGAGGTTTGGATATCAGGAATAACAGTTTCTTCATATCCAATTATTCCCTCAAATGGATTAACTTTTTTTTGCAGGAAACAGATCAGATTATCCCTCAACTCATCCTTGATATGCTTGGTTTTATACCCTGATAATTTTAATTCACCAAGGGTTTTTATCGATAAAAATTCCATTCTGATACTTTCTATTAAAAAAATAAATTAATTAAGATGTTTTCTTCTGTTTCTTATGTAATCTTCAAAAATATAATCACCTAGACCCTGAATACCGCTGTAGAAAGCTCTACCGTTATTAATTTTAGTAAACTCTCTTACGAACTGCTGCAGATATGGATCCCTGGCAATCATAAAGGTGGTGATTGTTATTCCCGCTCTTCTTGCTTTAGCGGCCTGGTCAAGGGTTTTATTAATAATTTTTCTGTCCAGTCCAAAGCTGTTTTTATAATACTTAATACCTTCTTTAAGACAAGTAGGCTTACCGTCGGTTATCATGAAAATCTGTTTGTTGCTTGTTTTCCGACGCCGCAGAATATCCATTGCCAGTGCGAGTCCGGCCACAGTATTGGTATGATACGGACCCACCTGCAGATAGGGAAGATCCCTTATCTCAATAGGCCATGCGTCATTTCCGAAAACTATAACATCCAGTTTATCTTTAGGGTATTTTAATTTTATAAGTTCAGACAATGCCATTGCCACTTTTTTTGCCGGTGTAATTCTATCTTCTCCATAAAGGATCATGGAGTGAGATACATCAATCATAAGAACAGTGGATGTTAGAGCCTTATAATCTTTTTCTTCCACTTCCAGATCTTTTTCCGTAAGGTATAATTCATCTATACCATGATTTATTTGTGCATTTTTAATGGAATCGGTCATATCAATCTGATCCATTGTGTCCCCAAATAGATATTCCCTACGGTCCGCAGTAGATTCATCACCCTGTCCCGTATATGTTGTTCTATGATTGCCTCTAAATGTCTTTTTTAATTTTCCAAAGATTTCTTCCAACGACTGTCTGCGGATTGTCTTTTCAGATTTTGGAGTAATCACTAAAATATTCTCGTTACTGCTTTCCTGCAGATATTTTTTTTCCTTGAGCTCTTCTATAAAATCTCCGATACCATAATTCCCATCGGTAAGCTTATATTCCAGGTCAAGCTGATTGAGCATTTCAAGCGCTTGCTGGACATCTCCTGAAGTAATTGTAAGAAGCTGGATAAACAACTTCAGGAGTTTACCGAAGTCGCTACCATCCCTGCTGCTTATATAATTTGTAAATCTAATTCCTTGAATCATACATCTCTATAAAAAAAATATTTCAAAGTTAAGAACATCAGCAAAGTTAATATGTGAATCAAACGACTCGTCTGCTCTCTGTCATATCAGGCATACTTTTATAAATAACTAGTGGTTCCAAAGATTTACATTGGATTCAGTTTAATGTGATTAAACTTATAAGGTGAGGGATGAGTTAAGGGTAAATGCATGAAATTACGATTTTGCAGTAATTATCGGTTTAGTTCAGGCCAATGATCTTATTTATCATGTTTTTGGCGAAAGTATTTTTCGGATCAAATCTTAATGCTAATCTAAAATTTCTTAAGGCAAGTCCTTTATTGCCGTCCGCGAAATAAGCATTGCCCAGACCGACAAATATTGCAGGGTCGTCCGGAAACTGAGAAGATAAAAACTTAAAGTATTTAATGGCATCCACAGACTGGTTTAAAGCGAGAAGATCGTTTCCGAAAAGATATAACTCATCTCTTGCAGAAGAATAAGGGTTTAGCGAATCTGATGATATTACATAATAAATATTAAGCACACTGTCGATTGATGTTTTAGTATACTCCGACATAAGGTAATCTGCCAGTGATTTTTTTACAGGGTACTTTTCTTTAAGTCTAGTAATTGCCAGCAATGCTTTTGCCGGATTTTCAAGATTTCTGTCCCGGATATTTACAAGGTAAACTGCCGCAATATTTTCATCAGGATAAATAATTAAATGACCTGTGAATCCTGTTCCGGCTCCGGAATGAGAGAAGGATTTTCTGCCCGTTTCATCGGTGGCAAAAGAAAAGCCAAGACCGTAATTAATATACTTGCCGTTATTAAGTCTTGCAGGTATGAGCATTGAATCCAGTGTTTCATGTTTAAGAAGCCTGCCATTAAGAAGGTTTGATGCGAACCGAAGTAAATCATCAGTTGTTGATAATAAACCTCCACCGGCGTACTTAATACTCAGGTCAGCTAGCGGGGCATTCTGAAGCTGTCTGAATAAGTTTCTTTCATAACCTCTGGCCCTGTTGAAGATAAGGTTTTTCTGATAATCAGGAATGGTGGAAGCCATCCCGGCTGGTTCAAATATTTTTTTCTTAAGATAATCCGCATAACTCATTCCGCTAACATTTTCAATAATTGCTGCCAGTAGATTATAACCAAGAGTTGAATACAGATATCTTTCTCCGGGTGTGTATTCAAGCGAATCCTTCATTAAATATATTATTACATCCCTGGTGGATGAAAAATACTTTTTACTATCAAATTCATTTTCCTGATAGGATCTGATGCCCGAAGTATGATTTAATAATTGTCTTACCGTAAAGGGTTTTAATTTTGGTGGGAGATACGGAATATATTTCCTGACATTATCATCAAGATTTATCCTGCCTGCTTCAACAAGCTGCATTATTCCAACTGCAGTAATCGACTTCGAGATCGAAGCAATCCTGTAAAGTGTCTTATTTGTGGCGGGGATATTATTTTCAAGATCGCTTAATCCTTTGGTTGACGACCAGATTATTTCTCCATCCTTAAGTACCCCTGCTGAAATTGAAGGAATCTGCTTATTTAAATAATAACTATTAAGATATTCATCAAATAATCTATTTAAATTCTGCGATAGTAGATACGAATAGGGGAAAATTATAAGAATTGGAAAAAGAGTCTTAAATCTCAGCATATCCTTTTATTTAAAACGACAAATTACAAATTGTGAAAAGAAAGGGGATTGAAATATAAATCCCCTCAAAATTTATTTTATGGGAACTCTTTTTTCCAGGATATTATCGATTATTTTATAAGCCTGAGCTTCCTGGGAGGTCAAAAAATAATCCCTGTCACAATCCTTTGTTATTTGTTCAATGGTTTTTCCGGTATGATCAGCAAGAATTCTGTAGAGCGTATCACGGGTTTTCAACATTTCTTTTGCATGGATCTCAATATCGGTTGTTTGTCCCTGCAAACCACCCACCCAGGGCTGGTGGATCATAATTTTGGAATTTGGCAGAGCGGTACGCTTGCCATTAGTACCACCGGCAAGTAGTATTGCTGCCATACTTGCTGCCATTCCAACACAAATTGTTGAGATATCAGGTTTTATATATTTCATTGTATCATAAATAGCTAAACCAGCTGTTACGCTGCCTCCCGGGGAATTTATATAAAGATGAATATCTTTTTCGGAGTCTTCAGCTTCAAGAAAAATAAGCTGCGCAACGGTTAGGCTAGCAACATGATCATCAATGGCTGTTCCCAGAAAAATAATACGCTCCCGGAGCAGGCGGGAGTAAATGTCCATTCCACGTTCGCCTCTACCTGTTTGCTCTATCACATAGGGAACCAACTGATTATATATCCGGATATTATTATTCATGAATTTCTTGTCCCTTCTCTTTTGATTCGACATATTTTACAGAATTATTATTTTTGAGGAAATCGAACACCTTTTGGTCGGTAAGTTTATTTTTATAACCTGTAGACTTGTAATAGTTTAGAAGTTTATCTACAGTAATTCCGGTTTTTTGGGCTTCCTTTTCCGCCAGTTCATTAAGGTCATCATCAGAAACAGATATGTTTTCCTTTTTCACCAGACTGTCCTGAAGCATATGCCATCTTAATTGCATTTCAGCCACACCATGCAGGTTTCTGCTAATTTCTTGGCGGTTAAATTTTTTATTTCCTGTTTTCTTCGCCTGTTCCTCCTCATTCCGCACCAATTCGTCAAGATAACGGTGAACCATGGAATGTGGTGGTTCGAATTCGTTATTTTTAAGTACCACATCCATCAACCTGCTTCGAATAATCTGATCCACCTGGTTATCAAGATAACGTTTAATGTCCTCTGAGATATTTTTCCTAAGTTCTTCTTCGCTTGAAACTTTATTCTTAGTAACTTTTTTTACAAATTCTTCATTGAGATCAGGTAAGATTATTATTTTTATCTCAATAATTTCTGCACTATAAGTAAAGCTTTCAGTAACTTTTTCATCTTCACCTTTCAGATTCTTAACAGTTCTTTCATCTGAAAATGTGAAAGTAAATTTCTCGCCTCTCTTTTTGCCTCTGCTTCTCTCAATTATCTCCGGCTGTACGCGTTCGTTTAAAAAATCAATTTGAATCTTTTCAGAAAGGGTTCCTTCAATTTCATTCCCTTTATCGTCAAGACGAATTAAATTTACAGTTAAGAGATAATCTTTACCTTCGCCAATAATTTCATCATCCTGAAGTACCCTGTTGGCATTCAGGATAGCCTTAATTTCATAATCAACATCTTCTTTCCTAACAGCAACTTTTGGAACTTCGATTTCGTGTCCGGTATAATCTTTTATTTCTATTTCAGGCAGGATTTCAAACCTTATTTTAAAATAAAGATCTTCTTCAGGTTTGAACTTAATATCTGTTATAGTTGGTGTGTCAATTGGGTTTAACTGTTTTTCCTTAATAATATCCCAGAACCGGTTATTGGCAACTTTTTCAGAAGCTTCATAATCAAGTGCATCACCATAGATTTTTTTAATAAACGGAAGGGGCGCTTTTCCTTTGCGGAAACCAGCGATTTGGATGTCTTTTATTTTTTTCTTTATTTCAGAAACAAGCTCATCCTTAATTTCAGTATATGCAAGTGTAACCTCAATCTCTTTTTCCGAAGCATTTATATCATTTATTTTAATTTCCAAAACATCCTCTGATTCAATTTAATAAATAAAACATGGTGCGAAAGCGGGGACTCGAACCCCGACACCTCTCGGTACTAGATCCTAAGTCTAGCGCGTCTAACAATTCCGCCACATCCGCAAAAGGTCCCGCAAATTTAATCCAATTTTTCGGATTACAAAGAT
>DJMM01000009.1 GCA_002435365.1 Ignavibacteriales bacterium UBA6490 | reverse complement strand
GTCATTGAAGTTGAGACTTTATCCAGTGGTATTTTATCAAACAGAATTTCCATGTCTGCAAGAGTATCAATTGCTACTCCAACTTTTCCAACTTCACCATACGAAATTGGATCATCACTATCATAACCTATCTGAGTTGGAAGATCAAACGCTACAGATAAACCTGACTGACCTTGCTCAAGCAGATATCGGTACCTTCCATTTGATTCTTTTGCAGTACCAAATCCTGCATACTGTCGCATTGTCCAGTACCTACCTCTGTACATCGTCGGTTGAATTCCCCGTGTAAAAGGAAACTGGCCTGGAAAGCCAAGTTTATTCTCATAATTTTCGGTTAAATCATCTGGTATATAAAGTTCTTTAACCGGCGTAAACGAAGCAGTAGTAAATTCCTTTTTTCTTTCAGAGTTTTTTGATTTGAATTTGTTGTAAACGGAGTCTATCCAGTCATTATATTTCTCTGTAAAGCCTAAATTAGATTTTTTTTCATTCATCTGAATATAGAACTCCTTTCAACCTTGTTAGTCTCTCATTTTCAGATTTCTTTCGAGGGCAAAATTACCCTGAGTAACTCAGTTTGACAAATAATGGCCAGATCATTAATAGTACATTTGAAATCATTTCTTAAGCGCACAAGGATATATCTATAAAAAGTCATTGTTTTGGGTTGTATTGAATTTTAGAATAAATAGAAATTAAAATGATTAAGTCCTTTGCTAATAAGTTGTTTTTGGTATGAATCTTAACCAAAGGATTACTTAAATTAACTTACTGTATTAAAATCAAACTTTTTTTTGCAAAATGGGATGTCATTATTTATTTTTACGGGCTCAAAATCAAAGTTTTTAGCTCTTTACTTGATTTTGCCGGGGTGGCGGAATTGGTAGACGCACAGGACTTAAAATCCTGTGGGAACTTGTTCCCGTGCCGGTTCGAGTCCGGCCCTCGGTACTTAAAATTCCACCGGCAAACTATGATTGGGCTCTTAGCTCAGTTTGGTTAGAGCGTCTGTTTGACGTACAGAAGGTCATAAGTTCGAATCTTATAGAGCCCACTTTCCGGTATCCTGGTTCTGATCTGATAATTGAAAAACAATAGATGTAGTATAACCTTTCCTTCCGGGCTCTTAGCTCAGTTGGTTAGAGCGTCTGTTTCACATACAGAAGGTCGTAAGTTCGAGTCTTATAGAGCCCACTTCTTCAAAACCTCTTTTAATAATTAATTGAGATCAGGTATGAAATACTTGGAACTATCTCTTCTTTGGAGCGGGTACTGTGCGGTTCATAGTTTTCTGATCAGTACAAGCTTTACAAAATTTCTTTCCCGCCTGTTGAAAAAATATTATGCCTTCTACAGACTGATCTATGTGGTTATTTCTTTTATCCTGCTGGTGCCGTTAATAAATTATACTTCAGGGGCAGACACTGAAATTATAATCAGCTACACTCAGTTCTGGGAATATATAAGGTTGGGTTTGACATACGCATCACTGCTTATCTTCTTCTGGGCGTTTTTCTTCAATTATGACTCACTATCTTTTTTCGGTATCCGGCAGATAATTAATTTCTTTAAGGATAGAGATCCTGATTCAGCAGGTGAAATTAAAAAAAAGGGACTGCTTGGAGTGACACGGCATCCCATGTACCTGGCTTTAATAATTTTTTTATGGTGCCAGACCTTCAGGTTAACAGATATCATTATAAATTTGCTGTTAACAATTTATGTAATTATAGGAACCTTGCTGGAAGAGAAAAAGCTTGTACTTGAATTCGGTGATGCATACATAAAGTACAAGAGTGAAGTTCCGATGCTTATCCCTTTTATAAGAAAAAAATAAGCTGAATCCGGCAGGCAATGTACTGCATTTTTCAACATTGTTTTCCTAAATAATTTGGATAAAATAGAGAGGGGGATTATATTTTAAAATCAGGAAAACAGTTTGAAGGAATAAAAATGTCTGCAGAAGGGCAAATAGAAGAAAAAACAGTTACCGAAAATACTCAGCCTTTATCCGTTCCCGATCCTTCCTGGAAAGGGTTTTATAAATGGGGAGGAATCACTGCAATTCTTTATGTAATCCTTGCGGTTGTGGCTCCCGCGGTTATGGTGATAGCCGGGAAATATGATTTTAGTATGGACAGCGCCGCTATGCTGAAATTTATAGCAGCGAATAAGGTATGGTGGATCGTTTTACAGACCTTGGTTCTAGGGACCAGTATTCTTGCGGTAATTACTTTTGCCGCTCTTTTCTTATCCTTGAAGCACATTAATAAAAGTTTAGCCGGTGTGGGATCTTTGTGCGCAATTGTCCTGCAGATACTTTTTTTGGCTTACTACCCTGTACTGCTGGGACTATCTTATTTAAGCGATCAGTATGCTGCGGCAACAGGAGAAAGAGAGACAATAATTATTGCCGCAGCTGAGGCACTGCTTGCACAAAACAATGCTTTTAATCCTCTTTATGAAAGTGTTTTTGCAGTCGGCATTTTGCTGATCTCATTAGTTATGCTCAAGGGCGTATATCATAAATCTGCGGCATATATAGGTATATCCATCGCCCCTGCAGCAGTAATTGCTTTAAGTTTATGGTCGGTTATCGGCATCAATTACTTTTGGTGGTGGATTCTTTTTATAATCTGGTTTACGATGGTTGGTTTGAAGCTTTTGAGACTGGGTAAAAATTAAAAGGAATTTGTCAATTTTACGCCATCATATTCTACCTTGCGGTGTTATGTTCTACAAGTTAGATTATAACTGAAATTATTTATTCTCTCTTAGGAAAGGATTTGATTATGAAAGCACATTCATACGTTTCTGTTTCCTTTGTTGTTGTCCTCCTTATTAACACATCCCTTTTCCCGCAAACCCTGGATGATCTTTCTTATTTCCCTCTGAATGTTGGAAACCAGTGGATTTATGAACATTCGGATCATTCAATGACTGATACAGTGGTTGTTGCAGATACTCAAAGGGTGGATAACAAATTATACTATGCAGTTAAGGAGAATTATGATCGTTATCTCTGGTTCAGGAAGGATAACGAAAAATATTACATTGTTGATACACTGGCATTTAAGCTTGATCCTTCAAATATAAAAGAGTACCTGCTATATGATTTTGGTGCACAAACCGGACAAAGCTGGAACACGCCGTTAACCAGTATTTTACTGGATTGCGAATACAGCGGGACAGTTTTCTTAAACAGCAAAAAAGATACTGCTGTAACTCCTTACGGCACCTTCGATAGCTGTTATGCCTTTCTTCGGGAAGTTCAGTGTGTTGATGCCGGCCGTGTTAAAGAATGGTTTGCACAAGGTATCGGCAGAGTTGCATATCACGATGAAAGCATTTCCGGGATACGGGATTATTTACTTAAATGGGTTAACATAGTTATGGGAACGAACACCGGTGATGATTCTTTTCCCATAAGAGAATTCAGTCTTTCACAGAATTATCCTAATCCGTTTAATCCCTTTACAACAATAGAATTTTCTGTACCGAAGGAGGGAATCGTTTCAATAAAAATATACAATAGTCTCGGAGAGGAAATTTTTACTGTTTTCGACGGTTATAAAAATGCCGGTAAATACAGGATAAATTTTAATTCGTCTGCTTTTTCAAGCGGTGTATATTTATACAAATTGCAGGCAGGCGGGGTTTTGTTGACAAAGAAGATGATCGTCCTTAAGTAATTAACCGATTAGAACTCAAAAAAAATTGATAATCAGCAAAACCGATTTCAGCAGAAGGCGTCAGACCGCCATTGGTATTAATATTATAATCGGTATAATTCATTTTCTTGGACCGGGAAGTTATCTGCGGGGCAGCCTGAAAGAAATATATTACAGCTATTTTTCAGATCTTGTTATTCCATTCGCATTCTATTTTCTGTTATGCGCTGCAGAATTGAAAATAATAATATTCAAAAGCTGGAAAATAAAACTGGCAATATGCTTTTTACTTCCCGCTGCCGCAGAAACAGCTCAATTATTTGGTGTTCACGTCCTTGGAGCTACATTTGATCCTATTGACTATCTGATTTATGGTATAGGAGCCTGTGCTGCCGCAGTCACTGATTCCATTATATTTCCCAAATGGGCTGGAAAGCTAAATTAGTATACCAGATCACTGGGAACGATCAATTCATTGAAATATTTTAGGTGGCACCTCCGGGGAAGGAGTATAGGGAATATATTAGGAATTCTTTTAAAAGAATAAAATAATCATGCTTCAAAAAAGAAGCATTCTGAATGGGTGTAGCTCCTGAAAACAGAAGAAATTCTCATCTTTTAGGGAGTTGGTTTACAGCTGCAGAGGAACCGGTTTATATCTGAAGTAGGCCCTTTTTATCAGTGATATCCCTCATTTTATAAAGCACTTATTTATTTGAAAAAATACTAAAAATAAGCTATATTTATTACTTTATATAGAAAATTTAATGACAAACCGGAGAATCTCTCCGTTTTTATTATGGATAAAATAAAAATTATATTTCCAGACGGAAGCAGCAGGGAATTTGATAAAGGAACCACTGCATTTCAGGTAGCGGATTCAATTTCACATCGTCTTGCTGAGGAATCTCTTGCTGTTAAATTAAACGGCTTTGTAAGGGACTTAGATTTTGCAATTAATGAAGATGCTTCCGTTAAATTTCTTACTTTTGACGATGATGAAGGGAAACATGTTTACTGGCATTCCACAAGTCATCTTATGGCACATGCAGTACAGGCGATTTATCCTGAAGCAAAATTCGGAGTCGGTCCTGCAATAGAATCCGGTTTTTATTATGATATTGATATAAATTCATCCTTAAGCGAAGAAGACCTCAAGAAAATTGAAGATAAAATGGGTGAGCTCTCGAAGAAAAACGAACCCTTCGTCCGTCAGGAACTTTCGAAAAATGAAGCCCTGGATTTCTTTGAGAATAAGGGAGATAATTACAAGACCGAGATTCTCTCCGAACTTGATGAAAATTCTGAGGTTATTTCGATTTATAAAGAAGGGGATTTTACCGATCTTTGTACAGGTCCCCATCTCCCATCAGCAGGGAAGATAAAGTATGTAAAGCTGCTTAATATTTCAGGATCATACTGGCGGGGGGATGAAAAGAACAAGCAGCTCCAGAGGATTTACGGTATTTCTTTCCCCAAAAAGAAAATGCTGGATGATTACCTTATATTCCTTGAAGAAGCGAAAAAACGCGATCACCGGAAACTGGGCAAGCAGCTTGATCTTTACAGTACCCATGAAGAAGCAGGTGCCGGGCTGGTTTACTGGCATCCTAAAGGCGCCAGAATAAGGGTTGAAATAGAGAATTTCTGGAGAAATGCGCACCTGGAAAACGGATATGAAATTATTTATTCCCCGCATATGGGGAAAAGCTGGTTATGGGAGACCAGCGGGCATCTTGGTTTTTACAAGGACAGCATGTATTCAGGAATGAAAATAGATGATCAGGATTATTTCATTAAACCGATGAATTGCCCGTTCCATATTATGATTTATAAAAGTCAGCTGCGCAGTTACAGGGATCTTCCATTGCGTTGGGCAGAACTGGGTACGGTATACCGTTATGAAAAAAGCGGTGTTCTGCACGGGCTGCTTCGGGTGCGCGGTTTTACCCAGGATGACGCACACATTTTCTGCACCCACGAACAGATTGAAGCTGAAATTGTTGAAGTATTAAGGTTTGCAAAAATGATGTGGGAATCTTTTGGTTTCAGTGAAATGAAATATTATCTGGCTACGAAACCTGAAGATGCTGTTGGCGATGATGCATTGTGGGATAAAGCAATACAATCGCTGGTTGCCGCACTGAAAAAAGAGAATCTTGAATATGAAACTGATGAGGGTGGAGGAGCTTTTTACGGACCGAAGATAGATATTAAAATAAAAGATGCACTTGGCCGTGAATGGCAGATGAGTACTGTTCAGTTTGATTTTAATGAACCGCAGCGGTTTGAGATGAAATATATCGGTGAGGATGGCAAAGAACACCAGCCCTTTATGGTCCACCGTGCATTACTGGGATCTATCGAAAGGTTTTTCGGGGTTCTGATTGAACATTACGGTGGTGCGTTTCCAATGTGGCTGGCTCCGGTACAGGTTGCCGTGCTTCCCGTTTCGGAACATTTTGCTGATTATTCATCAGATGTGGCTGAAAAATTAAAATCAGAGGGCATAAGGGTTGAGCTGGATGAAAGAAATGAAAAGATCGGGTACAAGATAAGACACTGGGAAACCATGAAGGTGCCTTATATGCTTATACTTGGTGAAAAGGAGAAAACCTCCGGAGGAATATCGGTGAGAAAACATAAAAAAGGGGATTTAGGCTCATTGTCTTTATCCGATTTTCTTGCTAATATTAAGGCTGAAATTAAAAATAAATTATCTTAAAACAACAGAGAGGTTACAATCGCGCAACAGGAAGTAAGAGTCAACGAAGAAATTAGAGCTCCCAAGATAAGAGTGATCGATGTTGACGGAACTCAACTTGGAATTTATACTGTAAGAGATGCATTAAAATTATCGGCGGAAAGAGGTCTCGACCTTGTTGAAATAGCGCCTCAGGCAAAACCGCCAGTGTGTAAAATAATTGATTTCGGTAAATTTAAATATGAACAGCAGAAAAGGGATAAGCTGCAGAGGAAGAATCAGCAGGTATCTCTTTTAAAAGAAATAAGACTACATCCAAATACCGATATCCATGATTTTGAATTTAAGGTAAAGCACGCTATAAATTTTCTCGAAGAAGGAAATAAGGTTAAAGCGGTAGTATTATTCAAGGGACGCGAAATGGCTTATACTGAACAGGGCGAAGAGCTGCTCAACAGGTTTATCGAAAGGACACAGGACGTTGCGAAGGTTGAATCTCCCTTAAAGCTTGAAGGCAGGAATATGAATGTAATATTAGCTCCTGCTAAAACAAAAAGTAAAAAAAAACAATAGGACAATAAGTTATGCCAAAGATGAAGAGTAATCGAGGTGCTTCAAAGACTTTCAGAAAAACTGCAAACGGTCAGTTTAAAAGAAAGAAGGCCTATAAAAGCCATATACTTACCAGCAAAAGCACCAAAAGGAAAAGAAATCTGAGACATGCAACCTTAGTTGCTAAATCCGATGAGCAAAAGGTTAAATTAATGCTTCAATAATAGAAGGAAAAAGATAGATGCCAAGATCAAAAAATAAAGTTGCTTCACACAGAAGACGGAAAAAAGTGCTTGCCCAGGCTAAAGGTTATTGGGGCGCCAGAAGTAAAGTCTTTACTATAGCAAAAAATCATGTTGAAAAAGGACTGACACACGCTTACAGGGACAGGAAGCTTAAAAAACGTACTTTCAGGTCCTTGTGGATAGTTAGAATTAATGCAGCAGCAAGAGCCAACGGAACTACATATTCCAAGCTTATCAGTGCTCTTGATGCCAAAGGCGTACAGATAAACAGAAAAGTACTTGCCGGTTTAGCTGTTGAAAACCCTGCAGCTTTCACCGAGCTTGTTAATTTTTCCGCTAACTAATTTTATACCCTCCGTGAAATATTTATAATATTTCAATACCGGAGGGTATTGTTTTAAATATACTTAATCATATGCTTCTTGAAAAAATACAGGATATAAGAAACGAGTTCAGGAAGGAATTCCCTTCGATAAAAAATGCTGCCGATCTGGAAAATTTAAGAATTAAGTATCTTTCCAGGAACGGACTGGTTTCGTCTCTTTTTGATGAGATGAAAAATGTTTCTCGTGAAGAGAGACCTTCTGCCGGCAAAGAGTTGAATTCATTGAGAGATGAAATTAATGCTGGTTTTCTTCAGTTAAAGGAAAAATTCAGTAAAGAAGAAAGCAAAGAAAAAGTATTAATTGATCCCACTCTTCCTGGCCGAATAGTAAATTACGGAAGTACCCATATTTTGACAAAAACCCTGGAAGATATAAAAGCTGTGTTTAAGGGTTTGGGATTTTCAGTTTATGAGGGACCGGAGCTGGAATCCGATTATTATAACTTTGAAGCTCTGAATTTTCAGCCTGATCACCCCGCCAGGGATATGCAGGATACTTTTTTTGTAAGTAAAGATTTTCTGTTAAGAACGCACACCTCACCTGTACAGATAAGAGTAATGGAGAAAATGAAGCCCCCGGTAAGAGCTATTATGCCCGGTCGGGTTTACCGTAATGAAGCAGTGAGTGCAAGAAGCTACTGCATGTTTCATCAGGTTGAAGGACTGTACATCGATACCGATGTAACATTCGCTGAACTTAAAGGAACACTTGTTTCCTTTGCTGAGCAGTTTTACGGTGAAGGTTTGAAGTACCGGTTCAGAGCTTCATATTTTCCATTCACTGAACCCAGTGCTGAAATGGATATCAGCTGTTATATATGCAAAGGTGCCGGATGCAGGGTATGTAAGTTTTCCGGGTGGATCGAAATTCTTGGATGTGGGATGGTGGATCCGAATGTACTCAAATATGTTGGGTATGATCCGGAGAAATATACTGGATATGCTTTTGGAATGGGTATTGAGAGAACTACAATGAACAAGTACGGTATACATGACATACGTCTGTTTTTTGAAAATGATATAAGATTTCTTAAACAGTTCTGATTACGGGAGTAATATTTGAAAGTATCATTAAACTGGTTAAAAACATTAGTAGATATAAAGGACATTCCGGCGGATGAAATCATCCAGAAGCTTACAATGGCAGGGCTTGAGGTTGAAAGTGTCGATGATGAAACATCAAAGTACAAGGATTTTATCGTAGGTCTTGTTACATCTAAACAGAAACATCCCAATGCAGATAAATTATCTTTATGTACAGTATCCGACGGCAGAGCCGAATTCCAGGTAATTTGCGGCGCACCCAATGTAGATGCCGGACAGAAAGTAGTCTTCGCCCCTATAGGTAGTATCATTCCCAACGGAAAATTTAAAATCACTAAAGCAAAAATAAGGGGTACTGAATCCTTCGGTATGATCTGTTCGGAAGCCGAACTTGAATTAAGCGATGATCACACCGGGATTATTGTCCTTCCGGAGGATAAAATTCCGGGCCAGCCGATTACAGAAGCACTTGGATTGAATGACATTATCCTTGAAATAGGAATTACACCTAATCGTCCTGATGCATTGTCGCATATAGGTGTGGCGAGGGACATAGCTGCCATATTCAACAGACTTGTTCAAATTCCGGAAGTTAATTTAATAGAATCGGATAAAAAGTGTACTGATTATGCTTCAGTGGAAATTGAGGATCCGGTAAACTGCCCGCGCTATTCAGCAAAAGTTTTACTAAATATCAAGGTTGAAGAATCACCTGAATGGCTGAAGGAAAGAATAAAAAGGATCGGACTTCGTCCGATAAATAATATAGTTGATATAACAAACTTTGTAATGTATGAGACCGGTCAGCCTCTGCATGCATTTGATCTTGATAATCTGTCCGGGAAGAAAATAATAGTAAGAAGCACGCCCGGAAAATCTGAATTTGTCACGCTTGATTCTAAGGTGCGTGAACTTCCAAAGGATACTTTGCTTATCTGTGATGCAGAAAGAGCAGTGGCAGTTGCTGGTGTGATGGGCGGCGAGAACTCGGAGATAACAGGAAGCACAAAGAATATTTTAATTGAGAGTGCATATTTTAATCCCTCAAGCATTAGAAGAACTTCTAAATATCTTTCGTTCAGCACTGATGCTTCCTACAGATTTGAAAGAGGTACGGATCCAGGAAATACAGTTTATGCAGCAGAGCGTGCGGCAGCTATAATCAAGGAAATTTCCGGGGGTGAAATACTGCAAGGAGTAATTGATATTTATCCGGAAAAAATAAAGTCAGTAGAACTGACTCTGAGGTATGCCAGGATAAATAAAATCCTTGGCTATAGTATAGATAAGGAAAAAGTAAAGAATATATTAATTGCGTTGGGCATGGTATTACAGACTGAGACAACAGAGAATTTAACCGTTTCAGTTCCGGTGTCGCGTCCCGATATCGAACGGGAAATCGACCTGATTGAAGAAGTCGCAAGGATCGACGGGTATGACAATATACCCGATGTTAAGAAAGTTACTATAACATTGGGAGAAAAAAATGATGAATCCTCCTTTGCATCGCAGGTCAGGGAAATAGCTTCCGGTTTAGGCTGTTATGAAATGATAAATAATCCTTTGCAAAGCGAAATGCTTGCAGCAATGACAGGTGAACCTATTAATTTACTTAATCCGCTGAGCGGAGATATGGCATATTTAAGGACATCGCTTATCCCCGGTGCGCTTGCGGTAGTAAGAAAGAACATCAACTCAGGTGAAAACAATCTTAGTCTTTTCGAGATCGGCAATGTTTTTAATAAAAAAGTCTCCGAAGAGATAAAATCTTTTGAGGATTTCGAAGAAAAGCCCAGGCTTTTGTTCCTTTTAAGTGGAAAAATGAGTGAAAAAACATGGGATCAGACTGAAAAAGTATATGATTTTTTCTCTTTAAAAGGCCTGATAAATGCATTTTTGTTGCAAATATCGCTTGACAATGTTTTAAATGATTTATATTATCAAGGGCAAAATAGAATTTTTGATTTAACTTTCTCCAAATCTCTCGGTAAAAGCAGTATTGGTGAGGGAGGAAGAGTAAAAAAAGAGATCCTGAAGCAGTTTGATATTGAGCAGGATGTCTATGCTTTTGAATTTGATTTTGATGCTTTGAAGAGTATTGAAAAGATTCAGAAGAGATATTCGGAGCCATTAAGGTTTCCCAAAATCATCAGAGATTTTGCTTTTATTTTCGATAGTAATACTACTTTCGGGGAAGTAAAAGAATTTATCAGTAAGTCTGGCTCGGGATTACTGAAATCTGTCGAAATTTTTGATATATTTATAAGCGGAAGTCTTGGCGATAATAAAAAGAGTATGGCTTTTACACTGGAATTCTTCGATAGTAACCGTACTTTGACTGAAGATGAAGTGGAAAAAGAATTTAATTCATTGATTTCTTTGGTAACTAAAAAGTTCAATGCTAAGCTGAGAGGTATTTAATTGGCGGATTTATCCAAGCACGATATTATACTAAATGATATTTCTCATATAGAGACTCAAATTGCGGTTCTCAGAAACAACTTCAAGGAAGCCCTTGAAAGGAACAAGGAACTGGAAGGCTATCTTAATGAACTTAAGAAAGAGAATATCGAACTGAAACAAAAAATATCAGAGCTGGAAGATGAGTTTAACACGAGCAACGCAGATTCATTTGGTTCATTAAATTTGAAGGAGAAAGAAGCATTAAAAATAAAATTACAAAATCTGATTTCTAGAATTGATTATCATCTTAGTTCTTAAAAATATTGATTGTTAGATGGAAAAGACATAATAATGGAAAAAAAGAAGCTTAAAATTAAAATATTCGATAAAGAGTATTCATTATTAGTTGAAAACGAAGAGATAGCAAAGGAATTGGCAGTATATGTTAATAAGGTTATGGAAGAGACCAGGGATGAATTACCCGATCAGCCGGCCCAAACAATAGCAATAATAGCTTGTTTGAATATAGCTTACGATCTTTTCATTGAAAAGAATAAAAACCGTGAGTTTATGATTCAGGCCGGTGACAGGTTGAAGAAAATTAAGCTTCTTTTAGCAGAACCAAGTTTGTCTGACCCATCTTAGATTTAGCTCCGCCCCGTTAATCCGTAATAAATGAAAAACTAACTTTCAATAATTGGGAGTTTGACTTTCGGCGTCTATTACAGGCCTCATCCGGCTTGCCGGAGACAGTTGCTGGGTAACCAGCCAACAACAGAGGAAGCAAAAAGCGTTCGGGCAAATGCCCACTATGGATTATCAGATGTTTTTCAGGTTATTCGTTAGCATTAACCGGGGCGGATGATTTATTAAAAACTGCAATGGAGGAAAAATGGATGCCATACTGACTAATCCTATGGTTATTATCCTTACATCAATTATCCTTGTAGCATTATTCTTTTATCTTGGCTGGATGTTTAATTCGAAGGTCGGGAAGAAAAGTCTGATATCGGCAGAGGAAAGATCGAAACAAATATTAGCTGATGCGGAGAAGGAAGTTGTTAATTTAAAAAGAGAAAAACTTCTTGAAGTAAAAGACGAATGGTATAAGAAAAAAGTCGAATTTGATTCGGAAATAAACCAGAAAAAACAGAAAATTGGAAATCTTGAAAAACAGCTTGTTACCAGAGAAGAAAATATTGAGAAAAAATTTGATTCTGTTATTAAAAAAGAGAGAGAAAACAAGCAGGTTGAGAAGGAACTGAACGAATTCAAGAAAAATCTTGAATTCAGAAATAATGAGCTTCAAAAACTGGAGCAGGAACAGAATGCGAAACTTGAAAAAATTTCAGGTCTGACCTCCGAGGAAGCTAAAAGGATGCTTATTGAGAATATGGTAAGTCAGGCTAAGACTGACTCCGCCGTATTAATCAAAGAAATTCATGATCAGACAAAGGCTGATGCAAAAAAGGATGCACAGAAAATAATCGTCCAGGCAATCCAAAGAACTGCTGCAGATCATTCCGTTGAAACCACTGTATCGGTTGTGCAGATTCAGAACGATGATATGAAAGGCAGAATAATCGGTAAAGAGGGAAGAAATATCCGCTCATTCGAAGCGGTTACCGGGGTTGATGTTATTGTAGATGATACTCCTGAAGCTGTAATTCTTTCATCATTTGATCAGTTCAGAAGGGAAGTTGCCAGGGTAGCGCTGGAGAGACTTATTTCCGACGGAAGAATTCACCCGGCAAGGATTGAGGAAGTTGTTGAGAAGGTAAGACTTGAACTAGAGGAAGATATCATCCGGGAGGGCGAAAACACAATAATGCAGCTTGGCATCCATAATATGCACGCAGAACTTGTAAAGCATATCGGGAGAATGAAATACCGCTCAAGCTATGGGCAAAACCTTCTTCAGCATAGTATTGAGGTAGGATATCTTACCGGGATAATGGCCGCTGAAGTAGGGCTCGATATTAATATTGCCAAAAGATCGGGTCTTCTTCATGATGTTGGAAAAACAGTCGATAAGAATGTCGAAGGTCCGCACGCACTTCTGGGTTATGAATTAACAAAAAGGTATAAGGAACATCCCATTGTTATAAATGCAGTTGGAAGTCATCATGAAGATATCGAGATGGAACATCCCATAGCACCTCTTGTGCAGGCTGCTGATGCCATCAGCGGAGCGAGACCGGGGGCCCGAAGGGAACCGCTTGAAGGTTATGTAAAAAGACTTGAAACCCTGGAGGCGCTTGCCAAATCATTTGAAGGAGTTGCTAAAACTTATGCAATCCAGGCCGGAAGGGAAGTAAGGGTAGTTGTTGAACATGATAAAATCGATGACCTGATTGCGGATAAGCTTTCACGTGATATAGCCTCTAAAATTGAGGGTGAAATGGAATATCCGGGGCAAATAAAGGTGACCGTAATCCGCGAAGTACGCAAAATAAGTTATGCGAAATAGCTACTGATTTAACTTTAGCCCTGCCGTTAAGGCAGGGCTCCTATTATCCCTCATATTCTGTCATATACCAATCTTTTTTTCTTATATTTGAACTATGAAAACACCTATTGTTGTAATTGTCGGCAGACCAAACGTTGGGAAATCTACCCTGTTCAATCGGCTGATCGGTAAGAAAAATGCCATTGTACATAACCTGAGCGGAGTTACAAGAGACAGAAATTATGCGGAAGTGGAATGGGCCGGGAAAGTTTTCCAGTTAATTGATACCGGCGGATATGTCCCGGATTCCAAAGATCTTTTTGAAACTGCGATCCGTGAACAGGTTGAGATTGCAGTCGCTGAAGCAGATGTAATACTGTTTATCGTGGATGCAAAGCATGGAATAAACCCGATGGATGTTGAGATTGTAAATCTGCTGAGAACTTCTGCCAAAGAATTTATTACCGTTGTAAATAAAGTGGACTCAGAACATTATGAAGCTGCTGCCGGCGAGTTCTATCAGCTGGGCGTCAAAGAGATCTATGAGGTGTCCGCGCTCGTAGGCAGAAAGACAGGCGATCTTCTGGATGAAATAACAAAAGATTTTGGAGTTGCTTCAGAAGAAGAACAGGAAGATCCCAGGCTCAAGATTGCTGTGGTCGGAAGACCTAATGTTGGAAAGTCTTCGCTTACAAATGCATTGCTCGGGCATGACCGGAGTATTGTTACCGATATACCCGGTACAACTCGCGACTCCATAAATTCGGTATTTAAATATTATGGACAGGAGATCGTTCTTATCGATACTGCCGGTCTTCGAAAAAGAAAAAGGATTGATGAGAGCATAGAATTTTATTCGACAGTCAGAACTCTCCGGTCTATTGCTGAATGTAATGTAGCTGTCGTTATGATAGATGCACTCCTGGGACTTGAAAAACAGGATCAGAAGATTATTGATGAAGCAATTCAAAGAAGAAAAGGACTTGTATTAGCGGTAAACAAATGGGATCTTCTGGAAAAAGATACAAACACTGCCAAAAAGTTTGAAGATGAGATTAAATATAAAGCCGGCTCAGTTGATTACGTCCCGGTTATTTTTATTTCGGCACTTACAAAACAAAGAATATATAAACTGGTTGACCTTGCAGGCCAGGTCAACGAGGAAAGAAAAAAAGTAATCCCTACAAGCGAGCTGAATGATATCCTGCTGAAAGAAATTGAAATGAAACCGCCTGCTTCAACCCATACCGGTAAAGAAGTAAAAATTAAATATATTACCCAGGCAGCAGGCAGTTATCCCGTCTTCCTCTTCTTTGTTAATTATCCGAAAGAAATAACGGACTCCTATAAAAGATTTCTGGAAGGGCTGCTCAGAAAACATTTCGGCTTCCAGGGAGTACCGCTCACCCTGAGTTTTAAACAGAAGTAAAATCGTTATGAACCAGAATAACTTCATACTATTGGAACATCCTCTTATTAAGCGGGATATGACAATCCTTCGTGATAGGCAGACTGCACCGGAAGAATTCAGAATGGTGCTGAACCGAATATCCCGGATACTTGCGGTTGAGATAAGTAAAAATTTTAATGTTCAGGAAATTAATGTCGATACCCCGCTCGAAAAAACAAAGGGATATTTACTTGCTGACCAGATTGTACTGGCTCCTGTTTTAAGAGCAGGCTTAGGTATGCTGAATGGCTTCCTGGAAGTGATTCCAGAAGCAAAAGTCGGCCATATAGGACTGAAAAGAGATGAAGAAACCCTTAATCCAATATATTACTACTATAAAGCACCGGTCGATCTCGACAAAGGAATAACAATAGTTCTGGATCCGATGCTGGCTACCGGCGGAAGTGCTGCTGAGGCATTAAATTACCTTAAAGAAAACGGGGCAAAAAATATTGCCCTGGCTTGCCTGGTTGCTGCACCGGAAGGTGTTAAGAAAGTATCAGCCTGCCATTCCGATGTTAAAATATTCTGTGCTGCACTGGACAGGCAGCTTAACAGTAAAGGATATATACTGCCCGGACTTGGAGATGCGGGGGACCGAATATTTGGGACTTAAATACCTGATTTTTATTCTGGTTCTTTTTTCACTGCCTGTCTTATCGCAACAGTACCCCGATCAGAAAGTACACAGATTACTCACTTCAGGCATTGATAACCTGATTAATCAGCAGTATGAAAAAGCTGAAAAGGATTTCCTGAATCTGAAAATCGATCATCCTGAATTACCGCTTGGTGATACTTACCTGGCTGCAACGGAAATAATTAAAAGTTATGACCTGGGTACAGAGTTTAATGAGGAATATATTAATTCCTGTCTTGAAAAAGCATCAATTACCGCAGAAAAATTATTAGAAAAAGACAATAATTCCTTATGGCATATATACTTCCAGGGATTAATTAAAGGATATAATGCGTATTATGAAGCTATCAGGGAACGCTGGATAAGAGCAGTTCAGTCCGGGATTTCAGCTTTACAAATATTTGAAGGATGCATTGGCGACAGTATCGTCTTTTACGATGCATATACAGCCGTAGGTACCTATTTTTACTGGAAAAGCAGAACACTTGAATCGCTGCAGTGGCTTCCTTTTGTTGATGATCAAACCAGTACTGGTATCGGCTATTTAGAATTCTCTGCGGATAATTTCTCTTATAACCAGTATCTGGCAGTAAACTCACTGATATGGATATATATAGACCTGAAAGAATATCAGAAAGCAGCGAATACTGCAAGGAAAATGCTTTTAATTTATCCGGAAAGCAGGTTTTTTAAATGGGCTCTGGCCAGAGCTCTGGAAGAAATCGACAGGTCAGAATCAATAGAGATCTATAGTCAGATCCTTGAGTCTTATGGAAGATCCTCACCTGTAAATGAGATAATTATTAAGCATAAAATAGCACAACAGTATTACCTGCAGGGCAGAAAAGAGTTTACCCGGAAACTCTGCCTGGAAATCCTCAGTAAAAGAGGTGCTGGTGATTATAATCAACATCAGCTAAAGAAACGTTTTGAACGTGTCGAAATGCTCCTGGAAGGGCTGGATAAGTAGGATTTTGTTGCATTCACTGATGTCTTTAACTATTATTAAAATTAGCTTATTTTATAGAAAAGAAATTTGTAGATAATTATGACTCGCGGAAGTCAATTACATCAAAAAAAACTTGATGAACTGCTAAGGGAATGCAGAACGCATCTTCCTTCGGTTGATGAGCCGCTGGTGGCTAAAGCATTCGAGTTTGCACTTGAAGCACATAAAAATGACCTGCGCGCTTCCGGTGATCCATACTTTACCCATCCCCTTGAAGTTGCAAAAATTGTCTCTACCGAAATTCCCCTTGATGATATTACGGTTATAAGCGCACTCCTGCATGATGTAATTGAAGATACTGAATTTAACATGGATATTCTTTCAAAAGAATTCGGCAAGGAAGTCGCGGAAATAGTCGATGGAGTGACAAAGATTAGCGGAATATTCAGGGGACAGGAGATAACCCTGGCAGAAAATTACAGGAAAATGCTTCTGTCAATGGTGAAGGATGTAAGGGTTATACTTGTTAAGTTTGCCGACCGGCTCCATAACATGAGAACCCTTGAATTTGTATCCCCTGAAAAACAGAGAAGAATTGCCCAGGAAACACTGGAAATATATGCCCCTTTTGCAAACAGGTTTGGTCTGGGAACTGTAAAATGGGAGCTTGAAGATCTCTCCTTCAAGTATCTTAATAAAGAAGCCTACGAGGAGCTTGTCAGGAAGATACAGAATAAAAGGAAGGAGAGAGAATCTTATATTAAGAAGTTCTCCGAACCGATCATTGAAAGACTTAAAGAATATAACCTCGATTTTGATATAAACGGACGTGCTAAGCATCTTTACAGCATCTACAGAAAGATGGTAAGAAGAAATAAACCGTTTGAAGAAATATATGACCTCTTTGCCATCCGGATTATATTAAATACGGAAGATAATAATTACTGCTACACTACCCTGGGAGTTGTTAATCAGGTTTATATACCCGTTCCCGACAGGTTTAAAGATTATGTCTCGATACCTAAAACAAACAATTATCAATCTATTCATACCACAGTGGTCGGACCGGACGGGCGGCTGGTTGAAGTGCAGATAAGAACCAAAAAGATGCATGAGGTGGCTGAAAAAGGAGTAGCCGCTCACTGGAAATATAAGGAAAATAAAGCCACAACCGAAAAGGACCTTGATAACTGGGTAAACTGGATAAGGGATATATTTGAAAATGCATCAAAGGACGAAGCAAGAAAAGACCTCCTTGAAAGCTTCAAACTTAATCTTTATCAGGATGAAATTTATGTCTTTACTCCAAAAGGCGATCTGAGACGTCTGCCCATTAATTCCTCACCGGTTGATTTTGCATTCGATATACACAGCAAGGTAGGGTTCCACTGTATCGGAGCAAAGGTGAATGGCAAAATTGTTCCGCTGGATACAGTCCTCCATAGCGGTGACCAGCTGGAGATAATAACTTCAAAAAATCAGCACCCCAACAAGAACTGGATTAAATTTGTTAAAACCCATAAAGCAAAATCGGCTATCCGTAAATGGATTAATAAAGAGGAAGAGGAAGTAACTGAAATTGGTAAGGAGATCTGGGATAAAAAAACCAAAAAGATGAAACTTTCGTTTACTACCCAGGATATCGCCAAGCTGGCATTGAGTCTGAAGTTCGAAAATCCGAAACTTTTTTTCAGAGCAATTGCTCTTGAAAAACTTAACCTGGATGAGATACTTTTATCTACAAGAACAAAAGAGAAAAAAGACAAAGCGCCGGTACTGGAATTTGAGAATTTTGCTAACCTGGCCAGGGGTGATATCGGCGGGGTAATAGTTGAAGGCACCGAAAAATCAGGCATTTTATATTCTTATGCAAAATGCTGCAATCCCATTCCCGGCGATCCGGTAATCGGTTATATTACTATCGGTGAAGGTATAAAGATTCACAGGAAAACATGTTCAACCCTTCTTAGGATTTCGGAGAAAGATGCCAGCAAGCTTATCCCGGTCCAGTGGCCGGAAGCGGAAAGCTCTCTTTTTGTGGCGGGACTAACAGTAATGGGTGAGGATTCTCCCGGAATACTCAACGAAATATCGCATACCATAGTTTCATACCAGAATACTAATATCAAATCGATTAATATTAACACGAACAACTCCACATTTGAAGGCAGCGTTACATTGTATGTCCAGAATATCGACCACCTTACAAGAATAATTGAACGTTTAAAAAAACTCAAGGGTGTTTATACCGTGGAAAGATTTGAAAGTGCTTAATGAGTGAAATACCCGAAGAGAGGATTTTAGCTGTCGATTTCGGATTAAAAAGAGTTGGTCTCGCCCTGAGCGATCCGCTTAAAATTTTTGCTTATCCGTACATGACCATTGCGTATGATAACGGATTTATGAATCGGTTATCAGTCGTCGTTAAAGAAAATAATGTTTCGAAAATAATTCTTGGTTATCCGCTCACTTCAGGCGGAGAGAAAACACCGCTTAGCGATGAGGTAATGAAACTGAAAACCAGGATTGAAGATAAAATAAAGGTTTCGGTAATTCTTCGCGATGAGCGATTTACTTCTGAAATAGCAAAACAAATGGTAATTGAATCTGTCACAAAAAAATCCAGGAGGCGGGATAAAGGACTGCTTGATCAGAATTCAGCGGTCGTTATTTTGCAGGAATATCTGGATATGTCGAGAAAAAATATTAAATAAATTATGGTTATATTTTAAAGATGAAGAAAAACATCTATGTAATAATTATAGCTGTAATTTTTTCGGCGCTTTTATGGGGCTCAATCTCCCTTTCCAATACCTATATAACCACGGTTGAAATGCCTGTAAGGATTACCGGATTCCCTGAAGGATATTCAACACCCACCCGGCTGCCTGAAAAAATCGATATCAAGGTTCGTGGCCAGGGATGGAAACTGGTATACCTTAGTCTCAATGCTGATGCCGAATACAGGATCTCATCAGGAAGAAATCCGGGCAAAAGATTCGTCAATCTCTATAATTTTATATTGGAAAACCAGTGGCTTACATCCGATGTGGATGTGGTTAGCATATATCCGGATACGCTTTCATTTTTTGTTGAAAAAATAGGGGAAAAGAAAGTACCGGTAATCCCGGATTCCGAATTTGGATTTAAAAAAGGTTACGGCCTGGCTGATGATATAGTTATGAATCCCGACTCAGTTACTATTTATGCACCGCTGAGTTTGCTGCCGGAAATCTCTGAGGTCTATACTGAGAAAATTGAATTAAATAACCTGGATTCCAGGCAGAACTGGCAGACTTCGATCAAAGAAATTCCAGGCGTAACATTACAGGATAACACGGTTTTTGTAAACCTTGATGTACAAAAAATTATCGAAAAAAGCATTGAAAATATTCCTGTTGTAGTGAGGGACATACCCAGGGACAGGGATGTAATTCTTTTACCCGGAAAAATAGCAGTGGGATTAAAGGGGGGAATAAACGTTATTGCAAAGATCAAACAGGAGGATCTTAATGTTTATGTCAATTACAGAGATGTTGTGCTGGATACACTGGGCAGCATTAGTCCCCAAATCAATACTCCCCGAAATACACAATTAATTTTCATTAAACCCGAACGATTAAGGTACGTAATCAAGAAATTCAGATAATATGTTTATTACTTTTGAAGGAATAGATTTCTGTGGAAAATCCACACAGGTTGAACTTCTGAAGAATTATCTTCAGGCTAAAGGCAAAAAAGTTGAAGTAATCAGGGAACCCGGAGGCACCGGTATTTCCGAGAAAATCAGGCATATACTGCTGGACCGGGAAAATCATAACATGTTTATGGAAACCGAGATATTGCTTTTTTCCGCCGCTCGTGCCCAGGTTGTGAGGGAAAGAATAAGACCTTCTCTCGAAAAAGGAATATATGTAATTTCGGACCGGTTCTATGATTCATCCACGGCATACCAGGGATTTGGCAGAGGAATTTCCATCGAACAGATTCTTCAGGTTCACCGGATTGCCATCGGTATGACTATTCCCGATATAACTTTTTTCATCGACATTCCTGTTGAAGAAGCTGAAAGAAGGAAGAATATAAAGTCCGGTCATGAGCTTGACAGGATTGAAGTGTCGGAAATTGATTTTTTTAATAAGGTTAGAGAGGGTTATCTGAGTTTAGCCCTGCAGGAAAAAAGATTTAAAGTTATAAATGGTATGGAGTCTATAGAAAATATTCAAAAAGCAATTATAAGTGAGATAGATAAGAGAGAGTTCAATGAAAAAGCATTATAAGAAACTTCTGGCCGGCATACTGGCAGTTTTACTGTTGTCCGGTTTTTACATGGCAAGCGATATTTATTTTGAGATATCAAAAAATCTTGATCTTTTCGGAAAGATCTATAAGGAAGTGTCTTTCAATTATGTTGATGAAGTAAATCCTGAAGATTTTATGGAAGCGGGCATCCAGGGGATGCTGAATTCACTGGATCCTTATACTGTTTACATCGACGAAAATAAAAAAGATGAGATAGATCTGATTACCAACGGAAAATATGGCGGTATCGGAATATCCGTGGGAGTAAGAGGCGATAAGGTAACAGTGGTGGAAGTGTTTGAGGGATATTCTGCACAGAGACAGGGAATACGAATTGGTGATGTAATAATTGAGACTGACGGCGAAAAAATAAGTGCCGAAGAAATCAAGGACCTTTCAAAGTATGTAAAAGGTGAACCGGGAACAAAAATTACAATGAAGGTTCTCCGTAACAGCGGCAGGGACACTGTTGTGTTTAATCTTACCCGCGAAGAAATAATAATAAAAAATGTTACATATTACGGCTTCTTCCCGGAAAACAGCAATAATGCCTACATAAAGTTGTCAGGATTCAGCAGGTCAGCTTCCGAGGAACTGAGGAAAGCGATAAAGGATTTAAATACTCAGAAACCTATTAAATCAGTCATTATCGATCTGAGGAATAATCCGGGCGGATTACTTGATATTGCAGTTGATATCTGCAGTAAATTCCTTCAGCAGAAAGCGCTTGTAGTTTCAACAAAGGGAAGGAACCCCGAGAGTGAAAAAAAATATTTCGTGATGCAGGATCCGATTCTGCCAGATGCAAAACTGGTGGTTCTTGTAAACGAAAACTCGGCATCCGCAAGTGAAATATTGGCCGGGGCAATTCAGGATAACGACCGGGGGATTATTGTCGGCGAGAGAACGTTTGGTAAAGGTCTAGTACAGACGGTAACCCCGCTCTCTTTTAATACCTCACTTAAAATTACAACCGCCAGGTATTATACTCCCAGCGGCAGATTAATACAAAAGATTGACTACTCGAAGAAAGATAATGCTTTCGCCGGTCCCGATTCCACCTCTGCAGCATCAGTTAAGTATTTCACAGTTAATAAACGTCCTGTTTTTGGTTCCGGCGGAATAACCCCGGACAGTATAGTTGAATACAATATCGAAAGCAGTCTTACCAAAGAACTGCTTGCCAAGGGAATATTTTTTGAATTCGCGGATGATTATTATTACAACCACCAGGATGCCGATTATAATAAACTAAAGGACGAAGAAGTATTCTCATCATTCAAAAAATATCTTGGTAATGAGGGGTTTGTGTATAAGTCGGAAGCTGAGAAAGAAATTGATAAACTTATAAGCGAGATAAATGAAAGCAAAGTGAAAACTGAATTAAACGGTGAGCTGAAATCCCTAAAAGAGCAGATTAACAAAATTACCTCAACTGAAATGCGCATTTTTAAAAATGAAATTATAAGGCAAATAAAAACGGAACTTGCCTGGCGGTACCTTGGCCATGAAGGGAAGATTAAAGAATTGCTGGAGAAGGATGAGCAATTTAATGCTGCCCTGAATATTGCAGGTGATGATGTTACCTATAAAAGATTGCTGAATATAAAATAAAAGGTTACTCCAGTCATCCCTTTTTAATAATTATCATCAGATATCTGTCTGAAAGCTTATGGGTTAGCTTCAGGCAGATATTTTTTTTTATAAATAACTTCTTCAATCCCCCCTTTAGCCATAAATAAGCGGTATTAGGCCTATTGTACACCCGGTTTGGATGTGCTGTTATTTAATGGCGGTTTCAACCTTATTCAAATCTCATAAAAATGGGAACAGAATGAGGTTAGAATCAGGTTAGAATGGGAACAGACCGGCATTAGCTGACCAATATCTACCGTAAAAAAAGTGATCCATTTTTGGAATTTGTGTGGAAAAATTTGTAATTATTGGAATATTATATGTATAAAATTGAGCTTTTAAATATTTTGGCGATGATCGGAGCTTTGGAAGGTGTTAATTTTATAAATTTAACGGAAATTATTTACGGATTATTAAATGGATGACTCTGTAAAACTTCAAATTAAAAAAATTGTTGGCAATGCCAATTATTTTGATTCGGATGAAGACCGCCTTTGTTATTCGTATGACGGCACGCCGATCTACCAGCAGCTACCGGAAGCTGTTGTTTTTCCGCAGGATCAAGAACAGATTTCAGAATTATTTAAACTAGCTAACAGTGTGCCTTTTAATATAGTTCCGCGAGGCGCCGGCACAGGTTTAAGCGGAGGCTCAATTCCGGTTGAGAATTCCATTGTTATTGTATTAACAAAATGGAACAGGATTCTTGAAATCGACTCTGGTAATCTTACTGCCTGGGTTGAACCGGGGGTTATCACCGGTCACTTTCAGAAGGAAGTAGAAAAAAGAGGACTATTTTATCCGCCCGATCCCGGAAGTCTGAATGTATGCACAATCGGAGGCAACGTTGCAAATAATGCGGGGGGATTAAGGGGTTTAAAATATGGGGTTACGAAGAATTATGTCCTTGGCGCGGAGATGATTCTTCCGGATGGTACTTTGTTGAAAACAGGAGGGAAAAATTTAAAGGATGTTGCCGGTTATAATCTGAGGGATTTTATTGTCGGCAGCGAAGGTACCATTGGAATAATCACAAAAGTGCTGTTAAAGCTTATTCCTGCGCCGTTATTATCTGTAACAATACTGGCCTATTTTGATAAACTGATTGACAGCGCAAAAGCTGTTTCTGGAATTATATCTTCTCATCTTACTCCTGCGATGATGGAATTTCTTGACAATACTACCATAAACTGTGTTGAAGATTTTACCGGGATAGGACTTCCAAGAAATTCGGCTGCCATGCTTCTGATTGAATTTGACGGCAGGGGAAGCGCAGTTTCTGAAGATGCGGAATCGGCAGTAAATATTCTAAAGAAGAACAATGCGTCGGTGGTTAAAACAGCAACAGATATTAAGGAAAGTAATAGTCTTAAATCAGCAAGAAGAAGTGCATTCAGTGCTCTGGCCAGGAGAAGGCCCACTACTATTCTGGAAGATGCAACTGTACCTAGAAGTGAGCTGCCGGTTATAATGGAAAAAATTAATGAAGCAGCTGTAAAATATGGTGTTGTATTCGGAAATTTTGGACATGCCGGGGACGGAAATCTGCATCCAACCTGTCTTACCGATGAACGGGATAAACAGGAAATAAATAATGCTCACAGGGCATTCGAGTTCATATTCAACGAAACCATAAAACTGGGCGGAACCATAACCGGTGAGCATGGTACCGGTCTGGCTAAAAAGCAGTTTCTGGAACAGGTTGCCGGTATTCCAGGCATTGAAATGATGAAGAAGATTAAAGCGGTAATTGATCCCGGCAATATTCTTAATCCAGGAAAAATATTCAGTATAAGTCCCCGCTGTGAGGGAAGCCTTCCGTTAAACAGGGAACAAATCGGGAATTTTAAAGGATGAAAGACTCAAAAATTATTAATGAGAGGCTTCGTGGTATTCTTCCTGACGACGATGTTTTATCTCAATGTATCCATTGCGGGATGTGCCTTGCTGTTTGTCCCACCTATGAGCTTACCAAACTGGAGAGATCTTCCCCCCGTGGCAGAATTAAGCTTATAAAGTCGGTTGCAAGGGGAGAAATTGAGATGACCAAAACCTTTTCATATGAAATGAATTTTTGTCTTGACTGCCAGGCATGTGAAACCGCATGTCCTGCCGGTGTAAAATATGGTTCGATGGTTGAAGCAGCCAGGGTTGAACTGGTCAGCGCAGGATTTATTTCTCCAGCCGGCCGGCTGATTAAAAGATTTACGCTGGGGTATCTGTTTAAATCGCACGGGAGGTTAAAAGCTGCCTCCCGGTTATTATACTTCTATCAAAAATCGCTTAAGAGATTTTTGCATGCTTCGGGCATCCTCAGGTTTATTTTTCCGAAGCTTGCGGAGATCGATAAGCTTTCTCCCTCTGTTTCGAAGGTCTTCAGTGATGATATTATTCCTGAAATTGATAATCCTGCCGGTGAAATAAAATATAAAACGGCTTTTTTATCGGGCTGCCTGATGAATGTAATGTTTGCGGAAATGAACATCGATACTGTGGAAGTGCTTAAGAAAATAGGCTGCCAGGTAATAACGCCAAAGGGCCAGGTATGCTGCGGTTCACTGCATGCACATAACGGCGATTTTGATACTGCACGCGAACTTGCAAAAAAGAATCTGGATATTTTTTCGAAGTTTGAGTTCGATTTTATGGTATCAAATTCAGCCGGCTGCGGGGCTTTTATGAAGGAGTACGGACATTTATTTAAGGATGATCCGGTCTATGCGGAAAAAGCAGAAAAGTTCTCGGAAAGAGTGAAGGACTTAACAGAATTTATGGTACTTGTAAAGAAGGAAATTCATTTCGGTGAGCTTAAGGAAAATATTACATATCACGATGCCTGCCATCTGGCCCACACGCAAAAAGTTGTAAATCAGCCCCGGGAATTATTTGATGAAATTCCCGGCTTAACTCATGTGCCTCTTGAAGAATCTACCTGGTGCTGCGGCAGTGCAGGTACTTATAACATCGTTCAGTATGAAGCTTCAATGCAAATACTTAAGCGAAAAATGGAAAATATCCGGGCCACCGGTGCGGAAATCGTTCTTACCGGAAATCCGGGATGTTATCAGCAGTTAAAATACGGAGCGGAAAAATTCGGGGTAAATGTAAAGGTTGAACATCCGGCCACGCTTTTTAATAAATCTTTGGATAAATCAAAAAAATAACCAGATATTTTCTACCTTTGTGAGCAAATCGTTATTGTGCCTTTCAGATATTAATTGCTTAACTAAATTAATTTGTTTTCTTTAAGCTATTTTTTAACTTTGCTCACATAAAATGAAGATGGACAGAAAGATGCAGGTCAGCTTTTCCTGCTATAAAAATGATCCGATGCCTGGAATTGATCAATAAGATGATTATCTAACGCCTTATTTTAAGTAAAATCCTAAAACACCCGTAAGGTAAATAATGAAGAACCCATTACTTGATTATATACTCCGTGTGCGCCTGCCCATAACTATTTTCACTGCTGTTGCTGCAATGGTTATTACATACTATGTCGGCAGAGCTGAAAGGGACGGGGTAGGGTATTCGCCGGAACAGCCGATTGCATTCTCGCATAAATTACACGCCGGGACAATGAAAATCGACTGTCAGTATTGTCATATTGGTGTGGAAAAATCGCGTCATGCATTGGTGCCCGCTGTTCAGACCTGCATGAACTGCCATACTGTAGCCAGAAAAGACCGCCCGGAAATAGTAAAACTCACACAATATTATGAAGAGGGGAAAGCCTTGCCATGGAAGAGGATTCACAAGGTTCCTGATTATGCATATTTCAATCACAGCATTCATATTAACAGGGGGATTGATTGCTCAAATTGTCACGGTGATGTTGCAGGTATGGAAAAGATCGGACAGATGAACTCGTTTGTTATGTCGAGCTGTCTTGACTGCCACAGGAATGCTCATACAAAGCTTCCCGAACTTAAGAATATTAATAATGGACCGGATAACTGTTTTGCTTGTCACAGGTAGGAGTTAATGTTATGAAAAAAATTAATCGCAACAGGTTTTTTATTTCACTGGGTACCGGATTTTTGAGCGTTGCTTTTCTGCGCAATTTTAATTTCGAATCATTCAGAAAAAAAGCAGTAAAAGATTATCCGGTAAAGGTTGAAATAAATCCTTTATCAGTAAGTAGAAACAAACCAGGTGAAAATAATGTCGGATAAAAGCCCGGAAGTGAATCAGAATAACCAGCTTGAGCCAAATTACTGGCGGAGTTTCAACGAATTATACAGAGACAAGAATTTTATTGAAGCGAGTCACGCCGAATTTACTGAAGAAGCAAAAGAGGATTTTAATCCCGGAAGCATGAATAGTTTTTCCAGGAGAAAGTTTCTTGCACTGCTTGGAGCATCGGCTGCGCTTGCCGGAGCAGGATGTGGTCACAGGGATAAGGGAGAAATTGTTCCTTACAGCAAGATGCCGGAAGAGGTTTTGCCCGGTAATCCGAATTATTATGCATCGACCTGTACTGCCTGCAGTGCCGGATGCGGAATTCTGATTAAGACCCGTGAAGGCAGGCCGATAAAGGTCGACGGAAATCCCCAGCACCCGGTAAATAAAGGTAAGATTTGTGCAAAGGGACAGGCTAATATTCTCAATCTGTACGATCCGGAAAGGATCAAATCTCCGCTTAAGAAAGTTCAGGGAGGGTCATTCAGCCCTGCCGCATGGCAGGACACTGATTATGCAATTATTAATGAGCTTGAAAAAGCCGATGGAAAAGAAGTCGCAATAATAACAAATAAAATCATATCCCCGGCTACTCTCAAAGTAATAAATGATTTTATTAGTAAATATCCTTCCACCAGGGTTTATTCTTATGAATTTTTTAACAACAGCAGCAGAAATAAGGCCTGGAAAAAATATAAAGGGGAGGATGAGTTTCCATTAATTCAGTGGGATAAGGCTAAAATTATTGTTTCACTTGAAGCTGATTTTCTGGGTACCGGTGAGGATAAAATTGAGACAGTCCGTCTGTTCTCACAAGGCAGGGATGTTGATAATATCGACAATTTCAACAGACTTTATGCAGTAGAAGGGAATATGTCCGTTACCGGTATGAATGCAGATTACCGGATCAGGCTCAATCCTGTATTTCTGGAAGAATTTATTGGATTAATATCAGACCAGCTTGTAAATGGAAATAACGATAAAACTGTTACTGAATTTGCGGCAAGGCACTCTGTAAAAGCTGGTGAAATTTTAAGTCTTGTAAAAGATCTTAGCTCCAATAAAGGCTCCTCCATAATTTATGCCGGAGATCTGCTTCCGGCAGAAATCCATACCGCTGTAAATACCCTGAATAGTTTTCTCGGTAACGACAGGTTATACAGGACTGATACTAAAAAGATACAGTTACATAATTTAACCGATAAAAAAACCTTCGAGCAGCTTGTCGGCAGGATGAAGAACAGCGGTGTATCTGCAGTAATTCATTTTGATTCAAACCCTGTTTATCATTTTCCGCCGGAGCTTAATTATAAAGAAGCACTTTTAAAAGTGCCGATGGTGATTACATTGACTGAGCTGGAGTCTGAATCGTCTGCAGTATCGGATTATGTACTTCCGGTAAATCATAACTTTGAGTCCTGGGGCGATGCAAAAATAAGGAGCGGATTTTATTCACTTCAGCAGCCTGTTATTTCACCCCTTTTCAGTACGAGGCAGAAGGAAGCAATTCTGCTGAATTGGATATCCGGTAAATCCTATAAGTTTAATGAAAACATGTTTCATGATTACTTGTTTGACTACTGGAAGAATAATCTTTCCGGGACTTTCCAAAATGACAGGGAATTTGAAAATTTCTGGTGGAATGCTCTTCATGACGGGATTATTTATTCAGGGGATATTCAGGTTCCGGGAAATTTAGTACAGCAGACAATGGAAGAATATTCCGGGACTGACAGAGCTGGTAAGAAAAAATTTACGGTGATGTTCAAGGAAAGTTATTCCCTGGGAGACGGCAGATTTTCGAATAACGGATGGCTTCAGGAACTGCCACATCCCGTTTCAAAGGTTACCTGGGATAATTATGCGGCTGTTTCCTACAAAACGGCAAAGGAATTAAGCTTAGATACAAATGATCTGGTTGAAATAAATATAGACGGGAGAAGTCAGATACTTCCTGTGCTTGTACAGCCGGGTGCTGCAGACAATACATTTACAATAGAAGCAGGATACGGAAGAACTAGAACAGGTGTTATTGGCAGCGGGGTTGGCTTCAATATTAATCATATGAAGTCGTTGAAGGGCGGCTTTTCAGAATGGATATATGCTACCGATGATGTAAAAAAAGCTGACGGAAGCTACAAACTTGCGTCAAGCCAGGAACATCATGTTTTTGATGATGATCTTGTAAAAGACCAGGTTCAGAAAAGAAATATAATAAGGGAAGGCACTGTTCAGGAATACAAAAAGGACAGGACTTTCTTAAAAGGAGATCAGGGACTGGAGCAGTCTTCGGTTTACGGCATACAGGAGTATCCCGGTGTTAAATGGGGCATGGCGATAGATATGAATAAATGTCTCGGCTGCGGTGACTGTATTGTTGCATGCACTTCTGAAAACAATGTCCCGGTTGTCGGAAAGGATCAGGTTCTGGTAAGCAGGGAGATGCAATGGTTAAGGGTTGACCGTTATTATTCCGGCACTCCCGATGAACCAAATGTACTTACGCAGGTAATGTTATGTCAGCACTGTGATCATGCCCCCTGCGAGAATGTATGTCCGGTAGCTGCAACCACTCATAGTCCCGACGGATTGAATCAGATGGTATACAACAGGTGTGTAGGCACCCGGTACTGTTCGAACAACTGTCCTTATAAAGTAAGA
>DJMM01000052.1 GCA_002435365.1 Ignavibacteriales bacterium UBA6490 | reverse complement strand
CCCAACCCGTTCAATCCTGTTACATCTATTGAATTCAGCCTTAAGGAAAAAGCAAATGTAAGGTTGAGCATTTATAACTCCATCGGTGAGGAAGTAGCCGTACTGCTTAACCAGGAGCAGGAAAGCGGTTACCATAAAATAGCTTTTAATGCTTCAGACCTGATGAGCGGAGTATATTATTATGAAATCATTGCAGGCAGTTTCCATAGTGTAAAGAAAATGCTTCTGCTTAAATAACCTGGTGAATATTTAATGAGTGTCATCTCCTTACGGGCAAGGAGATGACATCTTTATCTTATTGAAATATATCCTCCCGGAACGCCGTTCGGAGAAAGCACAATCTGCCATAGCTGGTTTTTATTCCTGGCACGGAATGCTCCCGCGCATGAAAGCAGAAAGTATTTCCACATCCTGTAAAAACGCTCCCCGTATCTGCTCTTCAGCTCATCCCAGTGATTGTTAAAATTTGCAAACCAGTTCATCAGGGTTTTATCATAATCAGCGCCTATGTTATGCATATCTTCTATTACGAATAAACCCTCAACCGCCGCTGCAAGCTGTGCAACTGAGGGCAGCATTCCATTAGGGAAAATATATTTATGCATCCAGGGGTCGGCGTTTTTATTTGAAACTATGCTTCCGATAGTATGAAGCAGGAAGAGACCGTTCTTTTTAAGATTCTTCCCGGCAGTCTGAAAATAGTCACGATAATTTTTTATACCTACATGTTCAATCATACCAACCGATACTATGCGATCAAAGCTTTCGTTGACTTCCCTGTAGTCCTGCAGGCGGAATTCAACCGGCAGGCCTTTGCACATTTCCCTTCCCAACGATACCTGCTCTCTGGATACGGTTATGCCGACAACCTGTGCATCATACTTTTCAGCAGCGTATTTTCCGAAAGCCCCCCACCCGCAGCCGATATCAAGAATTTTCATGCCCGGCTGCAGATATAATTTTCTGCATATAAGGTCAAGCTTGTTTTCCTGTGCCTGGTCCAGCGATGAAGCATTATTCCAGTAACCGCAGCTATAGTTCATTCTTTTATCGAGCATGCTTGTGAAAAGATCATTGCCGAGGTCATAATGCTTTTCGCCGATAATAAAAGCCCTGCGCCCGGCCTGCATATTGATAAGGTAAAACCCTGCAAGCTGAATTGCTATTTTAATATTATGCTTTACTTTATCAAGCAGATCCGCACTAATAATTTTATAGATCATCTCATCCAGTTTTTCAGTCTCCCACCAGCCGTCCATATAGGATTCCCCCATCCCCAGTTCTTTTTCTGTAATAACACGTTTATAAAATTCAGGGTTATTAACTCTGATGTCCCATGCGCTATCCCCGTTTATCTTTATCCCTGCCAAATCCAGCAGCTTCCCCGCCGCTGACCTGTATCTTGCATTTTTCATAACGGGCACCTCTGATATATTAAAAAATAATCATACAAAGGTGAGTCAATGACTCAGTTTAATATTCACCGGGGAAAATATAATTACGCAGGAAGGGCATATAACGTAATTAATCCTGCAATAAAAATCAAAACGTTATCAAAAACAGGTCCCGGTACTTAATTCATACCGCTTTTAATAATTTATTGCTAAATTTGAGCATTAGTAAAGCATCCGGGAGGAGCAATGTTTACAATTACAACAGCGGACAGGCAGAATATAGTTATTTCCGGAAGATTCTCAGCAGCAAACACAGAGGAGGCAGAAAATATCCTCAGGGATATCAACAATAATTGCTCTATTGACATGAAAGATCTGGAATATATTTCGAGTGCCGGCATAGGAACTCTGTTAAGAGCATATGTAAGGTTAAAGGAATCAGGTTTTACCCTGAAAATTTTTAATATGAACAAACATATAAGCGAAGTATTTAAATACTCCGGGCTTGATAAGATCTTTTTAATGGAATAATGGCCATTTACCAACTTTTGCCACCTTGGAGTGTATTTGTATATGAATAATGAAAATGATGACCAGTACCTGGTGCAGGAATGCCTGAATGGAAAAGGAAAATCATTTGAAATTATCGTAAACAGATATTATAAAACGGTATTCAGACTGGCAGATAAATTTGTCCACGATTTTGATGATGCCGAGGAAATTACACAGTCTGTTTTTGTTAAAGCATATGAAAATCTGAGGAACTATAATTCAAAGTATAAATTCTTCAGCTGGCTTTACCGTATAACAGTTAATGAATCGATCAATTACAAAAGAAAAAGAAATAAAACAATCGTAATTGATGCTAATATGCCGTCCTTGGAGCCTGATGCCGGGAGCAGTTACGAGAAAAACGAACTCAGCAGTAAAATAAAGGATGCATTGATGGAACTCGATATGATTTACAGAGCACCGCTTGTTCTGAAACATTTTATGGGATACTCGTACAAGGAACTAAGTTATCTGCTGGACGTTCCTGAAAAAACTGTTAAATCAAGGTTATACACGGGCAGACAATTGTTAAAGGATATACTATTAAGAAACAGAGTTTTGTAATGATAGACAAAAAGTACCTGGAACTGATTAATAAAGATATAGATAAAATAATTTCCGCTGACGAAAAGAAAGCTTTATTGAAGTTTCTCGGAGAAAATCCCGACGCCGGGAATCTATACAACGAGCTGACAAAAACCGGACAAATGCTTAACCATCTTCCGGATCGTGAACCGTCTCCCGATCTGCAGAGCAGGATCCTTATGTCTATTGATCATAACCGTTATTCACCTAAAAATAATCCCCTTGCTGTATTCGGTGATTTTATCTCCGCGTTAAAAACAAAATGGGCTTTTTCTTTTTCCTTCGGGCTGGCGGCTGGTATTGTATTGTTAGCAGTTATTTTAAGCGTTACAAGTCTTGTCAGGACATCAATAGAAAAAGATATTTACGGCACTATCGGAATTACTTCAGCGGAAGTTTTGCGTTCATTTTCTTCTGATTCTCCCGATAATTTTTTCAAAATTGATCTTTTAAAAGTGAGAGCAAGTGATGATGACAATCATTTCGCTTTTAATGTGGATATTACTCCCCCGGAAGAATATATTTTAGAACTTAACTACAATCCCGAGAATGTAATATTTGAGAATTTATCCTCAGTGAAATTTGAAAAAATCAATCTTGAAAGCACCTCCGGGAAAATAAGAATATTCCCCTCTGCCACCAGCCGGTTTTCTGTTATGATTGCTCTCAAAAATACCGGGGAGGAGATCGGTATAAATCTCCTAAAGGGTGAAAAATCTGTTCTGGATCGCAAGGTCTCTTTAAAATAACATATCCGTCATATGGCAGATAAAGGGGGTGCGTTCTGTATCACACCAAAATGACCCATAAATAATCTATCCAACTTTTTAATCTGCAATTTGTACTTATATTATAGTAATTCAACTAATTCTTAAATAAAGAGGTTTTTTATGGCTAAAGTTGGTAACAAGATCAAATTCAGATCATGGTATTTTATCAGCAGCAGTGTGATTGTCCTGGGTGTTATTGTTTATTTTATTACTCTGTATCCGTGGCCTACCGAAAATTATACCGGTACTATCGGGGGTGTTGAGAAAGCAAAAAAACACCAGGAGATCCAGATAACCGAGTCGGATGTTGTTTTGGATAATTCCGATATTCATGAATTAATTCAAAATGACAAAATCCAGAAACTTCTGAAAGATGAAGATTTCCTCAGGGCTATGAATAATGCCAGCTTCCTTAAAGCCGTACAGAATGCCGAGCTGCTGAAAGCAATGAACAATGCCGAACTGCTGAAAGCTTTTAACAGTCCTTCATTCCAGAAGGCTGCTGCAGATAACAGCTTCCTGAAAGCACTGCAGGATCAGGATCAGCTGAGTGCCATGAAGAATGCAGCTTTATACAGATATGCAAGCTCATCAATTTTCCGTCAGACTACTGCCGATGCAGAGTTGCTTAAAGCGATGACCAACGCCAGTTTCCTGCGTGCTCTTGAAGATAAATCAGTACTCAGAGCAATGAGTGATCCCTCATTTCTTAAAACTGCGGCAGATCCGGTTCTGCTGAAGTCAGTCAGAAGCGCAGCCATACTTCGTGCAGCTAACAACTCATACCTGAAACAGGCTATGATGGATCGTTCTTTCCAGAAGGCAGCATCAAGCGAAATATTCAGAACTTCAATGAGTCAGGCCGATTTTCTTAAAGCAGCTGCCGATGTATCTGTACTAAGAGCTGTGAAAAGCATGGACTTTCTTAAAACTATGGCAAATTCCGAACTGCGGAGCGCTATATCGAATGAAAGTTTCCTCAAAGCAGTCTCCAATGCCGATGTTAGCAGAGCATTTTCAAATCCTGATTTCATGAAAGCTGTTTCCCAGCCTGTTTTCTTCAAGGCTATGAATAATGCAGGAATCCTTCGTGCTATGCAGGACCCGGCATTTCTTAAAGCAGCCAACAATGCAGCTTTTCTGAAAACCGTACAAGCTGAAAATCTGAGAACTGCAGCCTCTTATTAGTAGCTGAGTAAAGAAATTGTTTTATACGGCGGGAATGCTTCAGAATACTGAAGTACTCCCCGCCTTTTTATATTTTAGGGGACAAGTTTAAATATCGGGATAAAAATGAAATTCCTCACCCCTGGCCTGTTGTTGTCATTATTACTTGTTACTGCGGCTTCCGGGCAGTTTAATGTTATAGAAACTCCTGACCAGAAGCTTGTTTATTATGGCGAAGCTTCCTCATACATGGTAAGATATGTTGGTGCCTGTGTTGAAAATGCACTGCTCTTTAACCGTAAACTTTATAATTACGATCCCTACGAGAATGTAACTGTGCTTATGCACGATCTGAGCGACTACGGCAACGGCGGAGCTAATTCAATGCCGAGAAATTTTGTTATGCTTGCCATTGCACCTGCAAATTTTGTGTATGAAACTACACCCGCCAACGAGAGAATCAATACCACCATGAACCATGAGTTCGTACACATTGCAACCCTGGATGATGCATCCTCAACCGACAGGTTTTACCGCTCGCTGTTCTTCGGAAAGGTCAGGGAAGAATCAGATAATCCGCTTACCATGGTTTACAGCTATCTGACAAATCCAAGAAGAGCCGCACCAAGATGGTATTTTGAGGGTATAGCGGTTTTCCTGGAAACATGGATGGCCGGGGGTCTTGGAAGAGCCCTGGGCGGTTATGATGAAATGGTGTTCCGCACCTTTGTTAAAGAAGATGCTGTTATTTATGATATACTGGGACTGGAATCCCAGGGAACGCAGACCGATTTCCAGGTTGAGGTGAATGCATATCTGTACGGCACCAGGTTTATGAGCTACCTTGCACTTATGTATGGCCCCGAATTACTCCTAAAGTGGACCTCCAGGTATGACGGCAGCAGCGGTTATTTTGCCTCACAGTTTAAAAATGTCTACGGGCTTACAATGGACGAAGCCTGGCTGCAGTGGATAAAGTGGGAAAAGGAATTTCAAAACAAAAACATCCGGACCATAAATAAAAATCCGGTTACAGCTACAAGGAATTTATCGAATGATGCCCTGGGTTCACTATCAAGACCATTTTTCGACCGCGAAAAACAAAAACTTTATGCAGCGGTTAATTATCCCGGTCAAACTGCATATATCGCCCTAATCGATGTAGCTGACGGAACTAATCAGAAAATTACCGACGTAAAAGGACCGGCATTATATTTTGTGTCATCTCTTGCCTATGATCCCGCGGAGAAAAAGATATTCTATACTTCAGACAATAACGGCTGGCGCGATCTTATGGAATATGACCTTAATACAGGTAACACCAGAATGCTTATCGAAGAAGCTCGTACCGGCGACCTGGCATTCAATAAAACAGACAAATCCATCTGGGGCATTAGGCATTTTAACGGAATATCTACAATTGTAAGAATTCCCTACCCCTATAACGAATGGAACCAGATTTATTCTCTCCCTTACGGGAAAGATATGTACGATATAGATATTTCCGGCGATGGTAAAATGATTGTCGGTTCGCTTGCAGAAATTGACGGAACACAGCTCCTGCAGCGCGCTTATACGGATAGTCTGCTTGACGGAAATACAAGCTTTACAACCATATTTAACTTTGAGAACAGTTTACCTGCAAATTTTATTTTCTCCGACGACGACCGGTACCTGTACGGCTCATCCTACTATTCCGGTGTTTCAAATATTTACAGGTACTCTTTCGATAAGCAGGACATGGAGATATTAAGCAATAGTGAAACCGGTTTGTTCAGACCGATGCCGGTTTCAGAAGATTCTCTGATAGCGTTTAAATATACAAGCAAAGGTTTGATGCCTGTAATAATGGAAAACAAACCTTTACAGAATGTTTCTGCAATAAATTTCCTGGGACAGGAAGTTGCGGACCAATACCCGGTTGTAAAAAACTGGATTGCACCGCCACCTTCCACTGCACACTTCGATTCATTGATTGTATATTCGGGAAGCTATAACTCGTTTGCAAATATCGGTCTTGCCTCTGCTTATCCGGTCGTTGAAGGATATAAAGAATTCGTTTCATACGGATTAAAATTAAATTTATCGGACCCTGTAGGATTTAATAATATTGGAATTACTGCATCATATTCACCGAATAAACTGCTGCCGGAAAACGAACGGTTCCACCTCGGGTTTGAATATCTTTTTTCTGAGTGGGAAGCTTCCGCTACATTGAATAATGCCGATTTTTATGATCTGTTTGGCCCCACCAAAAACAGCAGAAAAGGATATTCACTGGGGCTCAAGTTCAGAAAAAATATTATCTATGACAGACCGGAGATAATGGACTACAATGTATACGCAAACTATTTCGGAAATCTGGAAAGACTGCCTGACTACCAGAATGTACAGGCATCATTTGACCGTTTCTTTAATTTCGGCTCAACATTTAATTACTCCGATTTGCGGGCTTCCATTGCGGCTGTCGACTATGAAAAAGGATTTAAACTCCTGCTTAATTCAAATAATAATTATGTTAAGAATACCTTTTATCCCCAGGTGCATGCGGATTTCCACTACGGATTTGCACTTCCGCTGAATAATTCTTCGTTATGGCTGAGAGGATCTGCCGGCTATTCATACGGGGACAGGGATGAACCATTTGCAAATTTCTACTTCGGAGGGTTCGGCAACAATTATGTTGATAAACTCACCGAAAAACGATACAGGGAGTACTACAGTTTCCCCGGAATGGAACTGAACAGCATAAGCGGCATAAATTTCGGAAAGATGATGCTTGACTGGAATCTTCCTCCGCTGCGTTTCGGCAATTTCGGTATTTCCTCTTTTTATCTTAATTATGCGCGGTTCTCCGTGTTCGGCACGGCAATAACAACAGACTTTGATGCGCGTGATTACCGGAGGGCTCTGGCTAATCTGGGAGTGCAGGTTGATTTCAAATTTGTTATGTTCTATCATCTGAAAATGACTTTCTCTGCCGGCTATGCTGCAGCATTTGAAAAAAACAATGCCTACTCGGATGAACTAATGTTTTCATTAAAAATATTATAGCAAATGATTGAAACTTCCGTAAGCCTGTTACCGGTTTTCATTTTCCTGATCGTATTAATTTATTTCGACAGCTATAAGCTTATTAAGGTTAATGTGGTGCTTTTTTTGATCGCCTGCGGCGGGCTGGCGGCCGGGGCAAGCTACCTTGTAAACAGGTTTCTGCTTGAAAGCATCATAACAGATCTTAATTTTTATGTCCGTTATATTTCCCCGCTGATTGAAGAGCTTATTAAAGCCTCCCTGATTATTTATTTTATATCAAAGAATAAGATCGGTTTCCTTGTTGATGCCGCAATCTATGGATTTGCAATCGGTGCAGGATTTGCCTTCATTGAGAATATATATTATCTGAGCGCAGTGGAATCATCAAGCATTTTTCTATGGATCATACGGGGATTTGGCACAGCGGTGATGCATGGGGGTACAACTGCAATATTTTCAATTATTACAAGAAATATGTACGACCGTCAGGGCGACGCAAAAATGTCGTCCCCTAAAACAGCCGGTCTGGCCGGCAGATTCTTGATTTTTTTAACAATCATCTTCCCCGGATTCATGTCAGCTGTAGTAATACATTCCTTTTTTAATCACCTTGTTCTTCCGGCGCTGGCAGTAACTGTTCTTCAGCTGATTCTTCTCCCTACCCTTATTGTTTATATATTCAAAAGAAGCGAAGCGGCATTGCGGGACTGGCTTGAAAAAGGACTGGATAATGAAGTTCAGCTTCTTGAGCAGATCGATAACGGGATATTTTCTGAGACAAAAGCCGGTCAATATCTTCTCTCGCTTCAAAATAATTTTTCGGGTGCGACCCTCGCAGATATGCTTTGTATGATTAAGCTTCACGTCGAGCTGTCAATCAAAGCCAAGGGAGTATTACTGATGCGAAAAGTCGGTCTCCATGCAGTAATTGAAGATGAAGTGAAGGAAAAGCTGCAGGAGATGAAATTCCTGGAAAAAAGTATCGGTCCCACCGGAATATTGGCAGTCTCCCCCATTTTTACTCAAAGCACCAAAGATCTCTGGCAGATTTATATGATAGCCTGAGGGATTGACTGATTGCTCTTTCTAAAATCCTTTTCAGGTAAGTTTATCCGATCAGCTTGCGGCAGGGAATCCTAATGTCTTGAAATAAGGCACCTGACCTCATTCTAATCTGGACCTAACCCCATTCTAATCCCATTCTAATCCCATTTTTATCAGATCAGGCCCGACTCAAAATAAGACAGAAACCAGGCCAGGTTAGAGTCATAAACAAGAATTGTAATTAAATGGAATAATTTCTTAATTTACATGCAAATGCTGAAACCAAATTTTATAAAAAGAGTATTGTTCCTGGCAGCAGCTCTGCTTTACGGAGGCTGTTCGGATAAATCAGTGGACAGTTTGTACAACGATGGAATTGTCCGCAATATAATTTATACTGCAAGTATTACCAGCGATTCCGTATACACTTACCCGGCAAACATTATCAGCGCATCTGTTAAGGATGATATTCTTTCATTAAGGATCAGCTATTCTGGCGGCTGCAAGGATCACAATTTTAACCTGTTCTCATTAAATGTATTTCTTGAAAGCAATCCGTTACAGATTAGCATGAGATTATCGCATAACGGAAACGGGGATAACTGCGACAGGATTGTCTACGATATTCTTTACTTCGATCTCAGATCACTAAAAGACCTGTTCGCTTCACAATACAAAAACAGTTCGGGAGAAGTATACCTGAATATAAATAATCCTTCCATGGAACTGTTCTATCCAAAACCACTTTACAAATTTTAGAGTGTTACCGGGTAAGCTTCATATGGCATCTTTGAGGTGCTGCCCAAAAATGCTTAGGGAGTTTTAAATTCTTTTTATTACAAGCGTGGTGATGTCATCGCTCTGAGGCGCTCCTCCAGCATATGATTTAATATCTTCAACAAGCTCTGAAACAAACTGCTGCGACGGTTTTGATGAATGCTCGGAGAGGAATGCCTCCATTCTTTCTTCTGAATATTCCTCATCTGAAATATTCATTGCTTCCGGAATACCGTCGGTATAGAGGAACAACATGTCGCCTCTATCCATTTCCAGGTTTTCTCCCGTATATTCAAGATCGAAATCAAGCATACCAAGACCTATGCCGCCTGCCTGAATTTTCCTGACAGATCCGTCTTTTTTTAATAACAGTATAGGATTATGGCCTGCATTTACAATATCCAGTTTTCCGGTTGCGGGATCCAGAACCGCAATAAAGAAAGTAATAAACTTATCCGGCGGAGAGGCTCTGTAAATGAGTTTATTCAATTTAAAGGAAAGCTCGGTCAGTGGAAGATTAAACTCGAGGTATGAATAGAGAGCGGCATTCAGAGTATTTACAAGCAGAGCTGCCGATATTCCTTTGCCGGCCACATCAGCTATTATAAGTGCATACCTTCCGTCATTAAGATGTATACAATCGAAGTAATCACCACCTACTTCCTTTGAGGGTATATTTGTACCTGCAATTTCATATCCTTCCAGCTTCGGTAGTGTTTCCGGTATTATCTGCTTTTGAATTGATGAAGCTACTCCCAGCTCTTTTTCGATAAGCTCTTTTTCAATCGACTGCTTATGCAGATCGTCATTTTCTATGGACGCCGATACCTGCCGCTTAATAGCATCAAGCAGAACCTGATCAAGCTCAGTAAAGGCTGTAGCCCCTCCTCTTTTTTCTTTTTCAGAAAGGATAAATGTATAATCCCTGCCTTTATATGTAAAGGTAGACTGAATGCAGAACTTATTTGAAATAATGCTTTCAGGTTCTATATTCTCCGGGAATGTATAATAAACATCCTGTTCCCCTCGGAAGGAGCTTATTTTCAGGAGAGAGGAGGCTGCGTTTGTAACTGTTGAAAGTCTTTCAAGCGCGAGTTTATAAAGTACATTTCTTTTTTCGAACCTGGAGAGTTCAATTGCTGCATCAACCAGGTTATTCAGCTGAAAAACTTTTTCATTAAGGTCAAAGACAAGCTTTTTTTCTTTTTTCTGATTCATGAACGACTTATAAGCGGAATCAAATACCTGAAGCAGGATTTTAAGCACCACTCTGTCGATTTCGGAAAAGTCAATTTCACCTGGTTTTTGTTTAATTATAATTCCAAGACTGGAAGAATCAGATAAAGGAAGAGCAACTGCTGCAACAATTCCAAGGTCAGGAAAAGAGGATATATTTGCATAATCCGATTGATCAAGATATGCTATTACAGAGGCTTCATCAATGCTCTCGCCGTTCATAGGCTCCCAAATTCCGGAAACCGATGATTTCTGCAGCATATAAATTTCATCTGATACAAAATTGTTTTTCAGTATCTTTGAAAATCTAGCCGCCATATCCTTTAAGCTTGTACTTCCCGACAGTTTAAGAAATCCTTCTTCAAGCGATTCCACCTGCAGGGACAGCTTGCTTACATTATTTTGCTCCGTAAGATAATTGTTCATTTACTCCTCTTTATGAATTGGCAAGCACAGCTTCTGCTGATTCAGCCTTTCCGGCAAACTGAAAAATACCCATTATTTTAAAGGTCTTTTCTATGGTCGGATCGATATTTGTAAAAAACAGTTTGCAGTTATTGCTGGTTATTGTTTCGATCATTTCAATCAGGTAAGAAATTCCTATTGAATTAATCACCTTTGAATTTTCGAGATCAATAACAATTTTGTCCAGGCCCCCGATAGGATATTTGTAAAACTCACTTATGATTCTTTCCCCGCCCGCGTTATTTATATATCCGAAGGTTTTTAACAACAGGTTGTTTCCCCTGATCTCGCTTGTAATATCAAATTCAACACTCATGACGTCTCCGTTAAATTAAGTGCTTCATTATGGAAATTTTTGTGCCCGCGGTACCGGACTCGATTACCATATCATCCGACATTGACTTCATCAGTTTCAAACCCCAGCCTCTTTTATTATCGCTTTTTACCTTTTTGCTAATTTCCGGATCGGCAACATTTTCCGGCTTGAATCCTGGTCCGTTATCGTTTATAAAAATCATCAACCTCTTTTTTGTCATCGTAAACTCAACAACAACAACCGGGTTTAAGGTATCAGTGTATTCCAAAGCATTAATTATGGCTTCTGTTACAATTACCGATGCCTCGCCGATTTTATCCTCCCCAATACCCAGGAATTTTCCCATTTTCTGAAGACCTTCCATAGCAACCAATTCTATATCGGGTACTTTAGGAAGCGAGATTACCAATTTTATATCCTGCTCTGAATCAAAATTCAAATTCATAAAGAGTCAATTCGTTTAATGACAGATAATTATTGCTCCCAAGTATACAAAAAAGGAACATCGATGAAGATGGAATATTGCCTGAGGTGGAATGGCAGTGCTCTAAATCAAACCTTCAAAAGAGATACTTGATATTGGGGTTAGATCAAAAAGGCGGCTAATCATTTGTTTTAGCCAGCTGTTAAAACAAACCGAACCATTCTGCGGCGATGGAATGCCTCATTTTTTTATACTGCCAGGGGAAGAATAACTGTTACGGCGGTCCCGGGATTCGAAGCGGTTTTTAATTTAGAGGGACTGGTAACACTTACCTCTCCCTTATGCCTTGTAATAATCTGTTTCACTATAGAAAGTCCCAGGCCGGTTCCGTAATATTCTTTATGTTTAATATTTGAGGCCCTGTAGAAGTCATTGAATATTTTATTAAGTTCCTCCTGTGGTATTCCCACCCCGGAGTCGCTTACTGTAATAGTAAGGTCATTTTTTGTATCAGAGATATCGATATCTATTTTGCCGTTATACCCTGTATATTTAATGGCATTGTTTATAAGATTGGAAAAGGCGATTTCAAGTAAAAGCCTGTCGCCTTCGATCATACCATCATTGCTCCGCAGATTATTGATGCTAAGCGAAATTACCTTTTTATGAAAATTGACTGACTGCCTGTCAGTGAGCATACTGATAAGATCCACAATGCTGATCTTCTCCAGATTAAGTTCATCCATTAATTTTATTTTGGAAATCTTCAGGATATCATCGATAAGGGATATAGCTTCCTGTGACCTTACTCTTGAGCGGCTCAGCTTCTCCTCCACCTTTTCGTCAAGCGGCCCGAGATATTTTTCCAGGATAATATCAAGATAAGACTGGAGCGCCGAGAGCGGTGTTTTGATTTCGTGAACCACTCCCATAATGTATTTTTGTTTTTCTGCCTCGGCGGATTTCAGTTTATCCAGTGAATCGAACAGTTCCTGTTCCATCCTGTAAAGTTCATTTGCAATTCTGTTTGTAATTACCACACACATAATCAGGACAAAGGCGAACATGGAAAGGTGTAAAACGATGAATGCATTATTATTATACAGCGGAGCGCTAAGCAATCCGCTGATTCCATGATGGGTTAAAATTCCGGCATATTCCAGGTAAATAACCAGAGTAAATGCTGCAATAGTTGCAGTTACAAAAGTGTAGACTATCCGGCCGGGCAGAATAAGACTTCCGATAATAACATGGAAAACAAACAGCATAAAAAGAGGTGATTCAATTCCCCCAGTATAATAACATAAAAGCTGCAGCACCAAAAGGTCAAGACTCATCTGAATGAGCGAAATATGGATCGGATTAAATGCCTCGGCTGAACATTTAACAAACTGCCTGATATAAACCAGCAAAACATTATATGCAAGAATCGAAAAGGTAATTGTATAAAGAGCTGTTTCCTGTATGGCGGTTAGCTTTAAATTAAGTAGGAATTCTGCGCTTAGAACGGCTGATGCAAGCATAACCGCAGCACCAAACCTGAGCTTAATGAACCATAGATTTCTTTTTCTTAAAGTACTCCAGAATTCATCATAATGATGAGCCCAGGATGGAATCAGGCTGATCATAGCTGACCTTCAGAATTTATTTTATGAACGGGCGGAAATTAATATCCGCCCGTTATTAAATTAACAATAATCAGGAAATAAATCTTCCCCGTTTCACATAATGAGTGTGCAGGTACTTATGAGAAGTATGGCCGCACGGTCCTTCCTTAAGGAAGGTTTCATAAATCGATGTAACGTGTTCATTCTCATGCGATTTGCGAAGCGATAAAGATTCATCTTCAGTGTAGATTGCCTTTGCGCGTTTTGCCCTGATTTCCTGACTGGTTGGAATTGGTTGTCCGCCGCCGCCGATACATCCGCCGGGGCAAGCCATAAATTCAATAAAGTGACATTCGCTGAATTTCCCGCCGTTTTTTATATCATCCATTACCTTTTTGGCATTAGCGGTTCCGTGAGCAACAGCAACTTTAAGAGTAGCTCCTTTTAACCAATTCCAGTCTGGTACAAGATTTTTAAGTATGTCCGGTACGGGACCAACTTTTTCGACAGGAATCTCCGCATACTTAATTCCTTCGAAACCTCTTAACGGAATAATGTTGGCATTGTTGAATATACTTTCTACCTTCTGACCTGTTACCAGTTCGATAACCGTTCTTAAGGCAGCTTCCATAACTCCGCCGGAAGCTCCGAAGATTAATCCTGCTCCTGAAGCTTCTCCGAAGGGATCATCAAATCCCTGGCGCGGCATTTCAGGCAGATATATTCCCGCTTCTTTGATCATTTGAGCAAGTTCTCTTGTAGTAAGACCATAATCCACATCCTTAAAACCTGATGAGTTCATTTCTGGTCTGTTGCATTCAAACTTTTTCGCTGCACATGGCATCAGGGCCACGGATACAATATCCTCCGGGTTTACGCCGTTCTTCTGAGCATAATATGTTTTGATCAATGCGCCGAACATCTGCTGCGGTGATTTTGCAGAGCTCAGGTTATCTATATATTCAGGATAAAAGTGCTCGATGAACTTTACCCAGCCCGGCGAGCAGGAGGTGAACTGCGGAAGCGCAGTCTGCTCCTTTTTAACGAGGGTCCTATAAAGCCGCATCAGGAGTTCAGTGCCTTCTTCCATTATGGTGAGGTCGGCAGTAAAATTTGTATCGAAGACCTTGTCGAATCCGATTCTCTTCAGGGCAGTGTTCAACTCGCCGGTAAATGAATGTCCGGGTTCAATTCCGAACTCCTCACCTATGGCAGCTCGTGGTGAAGGAGCGGTTTGAATAACCACATGCTTTAGCGGGTCATCGATGGCTTCCCATATCTCATCTCTGGGATCATTCGCTCTCAACGCACCGGTAGGACATCTGTTTATGCACTGTCCGCAGTTTATACAAATAACATCTGAAAGCGGTTTGTCAAAAAATGTTCCGATATGGGTTTTATCACCCCGGTCGATTGCTTCAAGAACACCGACTTCCTGTAAATCTATGCAGGTTCTGACACATCTTTTGCACAGGACGCATTTGTCCATATCCCTTACAACCGAATATGATGAATTGTCAACCTTATAGCGGGGTGTGGAAATATGTCCAAAATTATAATGATCAATGCCGTACTCTTTTGCCAGAGTCTGCAGTTCGCAGTTCCCGTTTCTGAAGCAGGCATAGCATTCCCCGTAATGTTCGCTGAGCATCAGGTCTATAATATGTTTCCTGGCCTGCCGCACCATTTGGGTTGAAGTTTTAATTTTTATGGGGTTTGTTATCGGAAATGAGCATGATGCCTGGAGTGTCCGCATCCCCTCAACTTCCACAACACAAATCCTGCAAACTCCGGCCACACAAAGATCCTCATGGTGACACAGCGTAGGTATATGAATCTGGTTTCCCCTGCAGGCTTCAAGAATGGTTGTTCCCAGCGGAACAGAAAATTTCTTTTCATTTATTTCCACAGAAACTGAGCCGCCAATATGCTCCGGATGTTCAGGAATACGAACAACATGAGGCTGCTGGCTTACAGGTGCTCTCAGACTAGTCTTATCTTCCATTTCTCCCTCCGTTTGATTTATTCAATACTTCATCCTTGAAGTTTTCCAGAATCGAGATAAATGAATTCGGACTTGACTGACCTAAACCGCATTTAGCAGAAACCTGCATGGTCCTTCCAAGATCTTTAAGTTTATTTATGTAATTGAAAGTGAACTCTCCTTTTTCAATAAGTTCAACACCTTCAAGCAGTTTTGAATTACCTATCCTGCAGGGAGTACATTGACCGCATGACTCTTCCACAAAAAATTCCATAAAGTTTTTAAGAACATCGATCATATTCCGTGATTCATTAAAGATTATTATTGAACCTCCGGTTGAAGCATCTTCATAGGCCAGAGTTCTGTTAAACTGGCTTTTGGGAATACATATTCCTGAAGCACCGCCGACCTGCACAGCTTTTGTGTGCTTTGCTCCCACCAGGTCAAGTACTTCGGATATTTTGGCTCCCCAGTGGAGTTCATATACGCCGGGCTTTTCACAGTCGCCGGAAACGGAGAAGAGTTTTGATCCTGTTGATTTATCTGTTCCGAATGTGCAGTACCACTTGCCGCCGTTCAGAATTATTTTACAGACTGCCGCAAAAGTTTCAACGTTATTAACCGACGTGGGTTTACCGTTGAATCCTGTATTAACAGGGTACGGAGGCCTGTTCCGTGCTTCTCCCCTGTTCCCTTCCAGTGATTCGATCAATGCTGTTTCTTCGCCGCATACATAAGCACCCGATCCCAGTACAATCTGTATGTCAAAGTTTATTCCCTTGCCAAGAATATTATTACCGAGAAGATTATCCTTTCTCATTTCTTCAAGGTAATCCTCCAAAGATTTTAGAATATACTCATATTCACCGCGCAGATATACAATTCCAAGCGATGCCCCCATTGTATATCCCGCAATAACCATCCCGTCGAACACCAGTTCCGGATACTCCATCAGCAGGACACGGTCCTTAAATGTTCCAGGTTCACCTTCATCAGCATTACAGATCACATATTTTTTATCCCCTTTGGCGGCAGCAACCAGCATCCACTTTGTTGAAGTGGGAAAACCGGCTCCGCCTCTTCCTTTAAGCTTTGAATCTTTAAGTTCAAATAAAATATCTTCACGCGACAATGAAAGGGCTTTTGTAATTGCCTCACCGCGTTTATATCCTGAAAAAAGCACAGGACCAGTTCTTTCCGTTTTACCAGGTATGTTCATCTTACTTCACCTCACTTAGCAGCTTTACAGCTTTTTCCGGAGTAAGTTTAACATACACACGATCATTAATAGCCATTACCGGTCCCTGATCACATAGTCCCAGGCAGTTTGCATATTCTACTGTGAATTTATTATCCTTTGTGGTACCCCCGATTTCAACCCCCAGCTCTCTTTCAATTGTTTTTACAATTGCAGATTTGCCCACCATATCGCAGGAAATAGTTTTGCATATCCTTACAAGATTCCTGCCTTTGGGTTCGGAGTTCAAAAAAGCAAAAAATGAGATAAAGCTGTAAACTTCCACAGGATGTATATCAAGCATGCGTGCCACTTCCTGCTGGGCGTATTCAGAAATATAGCGGTATCTCTTCTGTATCTCGTGTAAAATAGAGAGTAAAGCCGATCTATCTTTTCCATACTTCGCTACAAGAAGTTCTATTTCTTCAACCATTGCGTTTTTCTCAGCTGTCAGCATAGTCACCTCGCAATCCTTACTTTTAGTAACTTTTCAACCTTTGAAATAAGTTCTTCAGGCGAGATCGGCTTTTCGACAAATTCATCTACAGGCACCATTACTCCTACTTCGAAATCCATTCCAGTCGCTTTTGAAACCGATGTATACATAAGTATGGGGGTAGTTATATTGGCCCTCCTGAATTTCTGAGCTAAAAAGAATCCGTCATCCGGTTCGTTCATCATTACATCAAGTATGATAAGATCCGGCTGGTTTTTTATAACCATTTCATATCCATCTTCAGGGTTTGTAGCAGTAATAACCTCAAATCCTTTTGAAGTAAGTACCAGGCTGCTGGCATCAAGGATATCCGGATCGTCATCAATAATAATTATTTTTGACATTATTTATCCCTACGTTTATTTTTTAAAATACAGGGGGATACTCTCCCCCTGTCTTATGGTTATTTTATCAAAATCATTTTCTTAATCGAATTAAAGGTTTTATTTCCGTCGGCTGCTGCAGCCTGCATCGAGCAGAAATAAATTCCTGATGAATATCCGGATGCATTCCATGTATATTCGTAATATCCCGACTCCTGAATATTTCCGGATAATACTTCGATTACTTCTCCCAGTACATTAAGAACAACTAAACGTACACTGCTTTTTACGGGCAGCGAATATCTGATCACAGTTGCCGGATTAAACGGATTTGGATA
>DJMM01000064.1 GCA_002435365.1 Ignavibacteriales bacterium UBA6490 | reverse complement strand
ATGCGTTATATGTGTCAGCCCCGTGAAAGAAGAACCACGGAAGAAAAAATCTGGGAAGACGTGCTGGAAAAGTTTTCACAGTGCGACGATATCGATTTCGCTTATCCAACGCAGAGGTTCTATGATAATTCAGCAGAAGGGAAAAAAGGCACAAAGCCCGGAAATACTCCGGGCTGATGCAAAAGATTTATTTATATAACAGATAAAATCAATTAATTATAGCGGGTTGTTAGTCTCCGGTTTTTTCTTAACCTTTTCAACGAATTCCCCCAGAATAGATTTGCCTTCAGACAGCACCAGAGCTATCACAATGATGCCGAGCGTTATCATTATAGTCGCAAATCCAATCACCACTATCTGCGGGGCGATGTCTATTTCAACAAGCGCCATTGCAGAGAAGAACAGTGCGGTAACGAATTTTACAAGGCGCGATATTATCGAGTAATGCGCCACATTTTCCTTAAGCAGTGAATTATAAACAGAATCTGAAACTCTTCCGGCAACAATTCCGCCGATCCCTAAGATTACGAGTGCAACAATCAGCTTGGGAATAAAAATTACGCTCTGCTGGATTAATTCTGAAAGTATAGTAAGCTTCATTGCATCCAGGGCTGAATTTAAAAAGATCAGGAATATTATGAAGAAAACCACATTCCCGATGAAATTAAAAACCGCATACCGGATATCTGCTTTTGAGAGAGCCCTTCTCCACTGCAGTCTGATAAACAATTTCTCGAATCGCAGCACAATAAGCAGCTGCACGGTTATCCGTTTTGCTATCCAGCCCACTATCCATCCGATCAGCAGCAGAATAAATCCACCGAGGAGACTCGGCAGATAATTTATTATTTGTCTTCCGAAATCAAGGAATGGACTTTCAATTTTATCTTCCATTTTCATCTCCGGTTTCTTTTGGTGATTTCAGTAAAAGCTTCCAGAGAGGTTCTCTCTCTTCATATTCCTTTACCCACAGTACAGGACAAGCTGATTGTTCGGTAATTTCCTGTGCCAGTGATCTTCCAAACAGAAGTTCAAGAAAATCTCCTGTCTTTCCGCCCATTAAAACCAAATCAGCTTTCTCCGATTCATCTACTATACCTTTAAGTATATCGGTATTCCGTAAAATTTTAATCTCCGCAGTTATTGAATTTTCGTCAAGCACCTCCCGGACTTTCTGTTCCCGCGCCTTGCGCTCGGCTGCAGTTGTCTCCGGATCGTAAACAAGAAGTATTCTGATTTTAGCATCGAAATACTCACGTAGTGCAGGTGCAATTTCAGTAGCAAGCATTGTATGTGCATTTATTGTGAAAGGAAGAAGTATTGTTTTTATCTTTTCACGTTCAATGCTGCCGTGGAGTACTGCCACTTCGCCGGGAAATTTCTGAATCACACTGTCGATAATGGAGGAGAAGAATCTCTCGAAAAAGTCGGGATTCTTTTCTCTTCCCACAATAATAAAATTGCATTCCTCCTCTTCCGCGGTACTTACAATTCCCCGGGAAATTCTGTGCGATACATTTAAAATTGTCCTTGTCGGAATTCCTGACTCGGCAGCCACCTGGTTTGCCGTATCAAACAGGGGTCCCGCCCGTTTGTTGTCGCTCAGCTCTGAAACAAGCGGACTCCCTTCTCTTACCTCGTTAACATGCAGAAACAGGATCTGTGCATTTGATTTTTTTGCAATTGCCGAACCGATATGGGCAAGACTTGCAGCGGTGTGTTTGTTAGCCAGCGGCAGGAGAACTTTGTATTCCTTGCGTTCCAGTCTTTCCAATGACTTCACTTTACGCACATGCTCCACTTCCCTGTGCGAGGCATAGCTTTTATAAGTTACTAATCCTACTGATATCCACACTAAAGTAACTATCCATGCAGTCGGACTATAATTGAACATATACACTGCCAGGAACAGCAGCATTAAAATTCCGACTATGGATATATATGGGAACAGGGGAGTAAAAAATCCGCGGTCCAGGTCCGGTCTTTTCTTTCTTAAACGGATAAGCGTGATATTAACCTGAAGGAACAATAGAAGAAACATTATATCGGCGGCGCTGGCAACATCTTCAATGGGGAGGGATATTGCCATTATTACCACTATCAGCAGGGAGAAAATTATGGAAAGGTGAGGGGTAAAGTTCTTTTTATGTACCTTGCTGAAAAACGTGGGAAAATTTCTGTCCCGCCCCATAGCAAATGCAACACGCGAGGAGGAGAATATTGTTGCATTCAGTGCGGACATCGTTGAAATAATACCTCCGAACAGAAGCATTATTCCTCCACCGATAAAAAATGTTTTGGCAACTTCTACAAGTGCTGTTTCTTTATGCGATGCCAGGTAATCCCATGGTTTTACTCCGCCTTCCGGAGTTATTGAGCCTAAGGAGGTAACTGCAATCAGCAGATAGATCGGCACCACAATTATTAATGAAAGAAAAACCGCACGCGGAATATTTTTCTTAGGATTCTTAATTTCTTCCGAACACTGCGAGATAACCTCAAATCCCTGGAATGCGATAAAAGTGAGACCCATTGCTTTGAAAACGCCGCCCCATCCGTTTGGAAGAAATGGTGTAAAGGCTTCCTTCCAGTCCGGCCTCTGGAAAACAAGGTTCAATCCAAAACCGATAAAGATCATCAGGATAATTATCTTTGCGATTGTAACTATATTTCCCACCTTCCCGGTTTCGGAAGCACCGCGGAAATTTACATATGCAAAAACAACCGCTGTTACAGCAGCAAGAATTTTCTGGGGTGATAAATATCCCCAATGCGGCATTACTATATTAAACTCATGAAGAACAAGATCAAAATAAGCACCGAAGCCCAGGGCATAAAGACTGCATGCAACCGCGTGAGCAAACCAGCTCATCCACCCTGAAATAAATCCGTTCCATTTGGGCAGCCCCTCCTTGACCCATAAATATCCTCCCCCCGCATCGTGAAAACAAGAACCGAGTTCAGCATATGAAAAAGCAGTAAGCAAAGCTACTACTCCATTTAAGGAAAATGTGATAATCAATCCGGGACCTGCCACCCCGGCAGCAATACCGGTAAGAACAAAAATACCTGCGCCGATCATTGCTCCCACGCCAATCAGTGTGGCATCCAGTAATCCCATTTCTCTGCTGAGATGAACTTCAGTATCGAATTTTTTCATAGTAATCTTTTGTTTACTAATTATTATATGGCAAGGAAACGCGGACTAAATTACTAAGTTAAAAACTGATATTCAAACAAGGGGAAATTTCGATTTAAAATATAAGGTATATCAGTCCGGATATTATAAGAAGAAGATAAATGTAGATCAGAATGGTTTTGAATAAGCTGCCCTCAGGGTTATCATAACTCCTGATTTTTATCTGGGGGTAATCAACATATGTAGTATTGTCGGAATAGGACATCCCGTCTTCGAAGAAATATTTCTGCTTCATTGACATAATTTCACCATGGTTATACAGAATATGCTGAAATTCCTGTGCCATACGAAATTATTTTATGGAGTGAGTTTTTAGGGCTCAGTTTTACCGGTGACGGAACATTTTACATGAAACAGCGCTAATATTCAGTTATTTTTTCCTGCTCCACTGGCGGAAATAGTAAACCGGAACTCCCAGTAGAACTATAATCAGTCCCGGCCAGGTATATTGCGGCTTATATATCAGAAGTATCAAGGCAATAGAAGAAGCCGCTAATATGTAAACAGCCGGAAGAACAGGATAACCAAAAGCCCTGTATGGTCTTTCAGCGTCCGGCTGCTTTTTTCGCAGAATAAAAATTCCGATTACTGTAAGAACATAGAAAATCAGAACTGCGAATATTACATAATCCAGGAGATCACTGTATGTGCCGCTTAAACAAAGTACGCCGGCCCATATGCCCTGAAAAATAAGCGCTTTGGCAGGGACTGAATTTTTGTTCAGGGTACCCACAGCAGAAAAGAATAATTTGTCCTTTGCCATGGCATAATACACCCTGGCACCAGATAATATCAATCCGTTATTGCACCCGAAAGTGGAGATCATTATCAGAACTGCCATAACAATCGCAGCCGCATCACCCAGGAACATCTGTGCTGCTGCAGTACCTACCCTGTCCTCTGTAGCAAACTGAATTCCTAATGCAGTAGTGCTGTTTCCTCCCTGGTTTCCCTCTAACGGAAGCGCAAGCAGGTATGAGAAATTCACGAAAATATATAGTATGGTTACAGTCAGGGTACCCAGGAATAAGCTCATCGGTATGGTTCTTTGCGGATTTTTTGTTTCACCTGCCGTAAAAGTAACGTTGTTCCATGCATCGCTTGAAAATAACGATCCCACCATTGCCACTCCGACTGCCGCAACAATTGATATCCCCGACAGCGGCTGTATCCAGTCGATTTCACCGTTCTTAAAATGTATCCACTCTGCATTCCACATATCAGAGAAATTAGCCGCATATGCCTCAGCATTGGAACCAAGGACTATTCCCAGTAAGATCAGACCAGCAAGTACAGCAATTTTTGTAACTGTAAAAATGTCCTGTACGAACTTGCCCTCACGAAGTCCGCGTATATTTATATAAGTAAGAACTGCAATCGAAGCGATTCCCAGAAACTGCCCCGCTGTAATTTTTAGTCCGTACAGATCGAACAGGATATTATCCGTTCCGAACCAGGGTACCAGCACCGCAGTGAATTTTGCGAATGCCACCCCCACAGCAGCTATCATTCCTGTCTGGATGATCAGGAACAAAGTCCATCCGTACAGAAAACCCACCAGTGGATTATATGCTTCGCGCAGGTAGACATACTGACCCCCGGCTTTCGGAATCATTGCTGCTAACTCACCATAGCTCAATGCACCGATTAATGTAACGATTCCTGTAATAAGCCAGACCAGCAGAAGCATACCGCTGGAACCCACTGTCCTTGAAATGTCTGCGCTGACTATAAAAATACCGGAGCCGATCATTGAACCGATTACAAGCATGGTTGCATCGAAAAGACCTATTTCACGCCTGAATTCGACCGTCTTATTTCCTGGTTCTGTAACGCTTGTGTTCATTTCCTATCCGAAAATTAAATTTAGTTTTGAATCATTTTGTGGGAATAAAATTAAGTTAAGAATCTAAGCAAAACAAGGGTCGGCAATAAAGCGGGATTCCTAATTCCGGCAGATGCACAATCTCAGCGGGAATTTTGATCGAACTGTCCGGCTGCAGGTAACGAATAATGAGATTGAACAATAAACCACCTGCGGTCACGATATTCAAGAACAAGGGTAATGCGGACTGCAGCACTGAACTCCTTTCCGCCGGCACTGAATTTAAATGTTCCGTCGGCAGCAGCCCATACCGAGTTATCCTTTCCCGATATGGAGGTCCAGTTAAACTTTATGGCTGGTATATCAGTCCCGCTCCTGCCGCTATTCTCATCGGCATCAGAACCGTACTGAACAAAATCAGCTTCTTTAATAAAACGATCCAGAAGAATTTGTAAATCCCTGAGAACCGAGGCATCTGCAAAATACTGAAGGGCTGCAGAAACATTACTTTCCTTTTTAGCTTCCAATCTCATTAGAATTATCCTTCCGGGATTTGAGTTTATTATATTAATATAAAAAGTAACCCTGCCGGGTGACTGAAAATAAAATTATAAACTAATCGGAAGCGTAACTGTATGTAACATCACGGCTGCAGAAAATCGTGATTTAAACAGACGGAATGTTTAACCCCTTAACAATCAAAAGAAGTTGTATTATCCCTGTGAAACCAGCTTTTGATTTATAGCTGATAGAGTTAATTTTGGTATGAATAAATTAATTATCATTCTGCTGACAGGTAAATTCGTGATTGACAATTCGCTAAATAATTTATGCGTCAGGGTATATGATGAAAAAAGACGCCTGGTAGCACCGTTGATCGGATTTCCGGGAGTCAGAATGACGGGGACCTCAATTAAGCTTGCCCAGCAAAATTACAGTGAGCACTTTAAAGTCCTTAAAATTCTTTTCGAAACATTCCAGCCCGATGTAATATTCCCATTAATGGATTTATCGGTGGAGGCAAATGCCCTGGGGTGGTATACTTTATTTCCACAGGAAGAATCTGCCACCGTTAAAAAAAACGAATTCTCGGTAACGGATATTGAAAGACTGGAAAGAATTGATATCTCATGCGACAGCCGGCTTCTTAATTACATTGAGACTGTAAGGCTGATGAAAATCGGGCTCCCTCCGTCGGTACAAAAAGGGGCATATGTTACAGGTCCCTACACACTTGCGGCACTGCTGATGGGAGCTGAAGAAGCAGCATTAGCAACTATTATTAATCCCGAAGAACTAAACGCAATATGTGAGTTTACCACAAAAACAATAGTGAAATATACTGAGCTATTAATATCAGCTGGAGCAGAGGTAATCTGTGTACTGGAACCCAATGCAGTGATGCTGGATCCCGGTCATTTTGAAAAGTTCTCCGCCGGTTATGTACAGAGAATATCGGAATATTGCAGAAACCATGGCATTCCTACTATTTATCATATATGCGGAAACACAATGCACCTGCTCGGGAAAATGTCAAAATCAGGAGTTGATGCATTCAGCCTGGACTCCCGCGAAGCCGGGGTTGATCTGGTTGAAGCTGCCAAAACAGTTGCCGGTGAGATTGTAATGATTGGTAATATAAGTCCTACCGGAAAACTCCTGGATGGAAAACCTGATGACGTAAAAGAAGAAACACTGCAGCTTATGAAAAGCATGGATGAGTATCCTAATTTCATCCTGAGTACAGGATGCGACCTTCCACAGGAAATTCCTTTGGAAAACATCCGCGCTTTTATAGAAACCGGTAAAAATTATAGAATAAGTTTAAGGTGAGTAACCGGGGGAGAATAAAGAACTTAAACATAAATATTTAAATAACTTCATCCCGGTATTATCCGGTATAAGAATTATCCATTAACTGTATGTTTACCGGGATACTCTCCCGGAAGCATCGCCGCCCATAAGCTTTTCAACTTCCTCAACTGTAACCAGGTTAAAATCTCCGGAAATTGTATGCTTAAGACATGATGCTGCAACCGCAAAATTCAGCGCCTTCTGATCATTGTCCTTATAGTTGAGCAAGCCGTAGATCAGGCCTCCCATAAAAGAATCGCCTCCGCCTACACGGTCAACTATATGGGTAATATCATAAACCGGTGCTTCCAGAAATTTGCTGCCGTTATACAGTACACCCGACCATTTATTATGATCCGCGCTGATGGAAGTTCTTAAAGTTGTAATTACTTTTTTCACTCTCGGAAACTGCTTCATAATTTTTTTGGAGACCGAAAGGTAAGCCTCAGCAGTTAAATCCCCGGCTGTTACATCAACTCCTTCCGGTTTAATGCCCAGACTCATTTCAGCATCCTCTTCATTTCCCAGAACGATCTCGCAGCCGCTTACCAGGAGCGGCATTACCTCCGAAGCTTTTTTACCATATTTCCACAGTTTGTTTCTGTAGTTAAGATCGCAGGATACCGTAATTCCTTTTTTGTTTGCGGCTTCAATGGCTTCCAGACAAACATCTGCGGTACCTTTGGAAATGGCGGGTGTTATTCCGGTCCAGTGAAACCATCCTGTATCCTTAAAAATTTCATCCCAGTTAAACATNNCGGGATAATTTTTCCCGGCTTACAGCAGCTGATAATTATATTCAGGTTATCAGCTCAAAGTTATTCTGTTTTATAAGCTAAAAATAAAGCTTTTTGTTCAATTTAATAAAATTAATTGAGAAGGGGATTGCATTAACCGAATGAATTTCGAAAAGATCTTATTCAACAAGTATTGGCCTGGCAATCTGAAGATCAACTGATTTATTTCTCATTTTGAGCCGGTTCAGTTCTCATTTTAACCAGGTTAGAATCAGGTTAGAA
>DJMM01000067.1 GCA_002435365.1 Ignavibacteriales bacterium UBA6490 | reverse complement strand
TGCATTAAGCTTCATTGTGCAGGATCCCAGTGAGATCATCGAGTGCATCAGGGAAAGGTCCTTATTTTCCAGTCTTTTCAAATACCTCATCATCTCGGTTTCAGAATGATAAGAATTAAATACCGGATGCTGCAAGTAACCGGTTGATCGAGAAATTGCTTCGGGAAAACTAACATCAATATTTTCAGAATGTTTTATGATCATCCCCGGATCAGCATTTTTCCCTTTATGTTCAGCAAAAACACTTATTATTTCAATAATGTTGTTGAGGTCTGTAGGTTCATTTAAAGAAATACCTATCCTGTTTTTACCGATGTATCTGAAGTTAAGTTCTTTTGACTCTGCAAGTTTTTTTAAATCCTTCTGGCTGCCGTTAACCTCAATGGTGATGGTATCAAAAAAATGCTCGTTAACAATATTATACCCCAGGTTCTTTAATTCTGCGGCAAGAAGCCTGGTAAGTTTATGTATCCTTGATGCGATTGCTTTAAGACCGTGGGGGCCATGATAAACCGCATACATGCCCGCCATTATTGCAAGAAGAACCTGTGCGGTGCAAATGTTGCTGGTTGCCTTTTCACGCCGTATATGCTGCTCACGGGTCTGTAAAGCCATCCGGTAAGCATTATTTCCGTCAGCGTCGATTGAAAGACCTATAATCCTTCCTGGAATATATCTTTTAAAGTCATCCTTTGTGGAAAAAAATGCGGCATGCGGTCCGCCGTATCCCATCGGTATCCCAAATCGTTGAGAGCTCCCAACTACACAATCAGCCCCGAATTCCCCCGGCGGAGTAAGCAGTGCAAGACTTAGCAGATCTGCAGCAACTACTTTATGTATTCCTTTTTTCTCAGCTTCATTAAAGAAATCCCTGTAATCAAATACCTCTCCAAATCCGGATGGATACTGCACCAGCAGACCAAAATAAGTATCATCAAGCAATACCTTTTTCCAGTCACCTATTACTACTTCGATATCATGCGGATTGGATCTTGTTTTAATAACATCGATTGTCTGAGGAAATACATCATCGGATATAAAAAATTTATTAGCATTCTTGTTTTTACGCAAGGAATAAAACATCGACATTGCTTCTGCAGCAGCAGTTCCCTCATCGAGTAATGATGCATTTGTTACCGGGAGTCCGGTCAGATCGACTACAGCAGTTTGGAAATTCATTAAAGCTTCCAGTCTGCCCTGAGAAATTTCTGCCTGGTAAGGAGTGTACTGAGTATACCATCCTGGATTTTCGAGGATATTTCTCTGAATGACCGCTGGCATTGTTGTGTTGTAGTATCCCATACCAATGTATGATTTAAATACCCTGTTTTTTCGTGCAATTTTTTTAAGCTTTTCGAGGAACCAGTATTCAGTCAGCGGCTCATCAAGTTTCAGGTCATTTTTCAATCTTATCGAAGCTGGAATGGTGTGATCAATCAGTTCATCTAAAGTTGACGCACCAACAGTTCTAAGCATCTCTGCAATATCTGTATCACTCGGACCTATATGTCTGTTTACAAATTTATCCGGATGTTCAAACGGATTCATATTTTCGGCTTTCAGTTATTTCGTAAAATTCAGGATTGAAAAATAAAGAATAATCGCTGATTAGAAAAGGTTAAGAAAATTATATCTACAGAAAATATTTTGAGGATGAAAAGGTCTTAGGTCGGGGAATTAATTGGGTAATCCCAGGGCTATCCTTCAGCAATCACAGCCATTTTTAGCTAAGATAGTCGGAGGATAGCCGTAGGGTAAACGTAGGATAAACCGGAGTAAAGACAAATAAGAGGCTTTAAATGGTTAATTTGACTAAAATAATGAAATTTTTAGCCTTCCCGGCAAAAAAAAACCGGCTTTAAAAGCCGGTTTTATGAGCGAGCTAATCTAATAATTATCTTGTAAGAATCATCTTTTTAATGGATTTAAAGCTGCTTCCGTCGTTTCCCTGTGCCTCAAGCTGATAAAAGTATACTCCGCTGTTCAATTTCGATGCGTCGAAATTGTAATTATAGGTTCCCGCTGCAATTGCTGCATCAACAATAACCGCAACTTCCTGTCCCAAAATGTTAAATACACGCAGACTAACTTTACTGTCTGCTGCCAGCGTGAAACTGATCCTTGTTGAAGGATTGAACGGATTAGGAAAGTTTTGAGCAAGGTTATATTCCCTTATTACCAGAACTTCCAGATTAATTTCATCTGAATATTCATACTTGCCGCTGTAATCAATCTGCTTCAGCATGTATGAAAATTTACCGCTCTTATCCGGTGCGTCAGTATAGCTGTAGTTTGTAATCTCCGAAGTAGTTCCCTGCCCTTTTACAAAACCTACTTTCAGCCAAACACGGGAATCGGATTCTCTTCTGAGCACTTCAAATCCGTTGTTTTCAAGTTCGGTAGCTGTCTGCCAGTTAAGATAAACTATTCCCGAGTTTACTTTTGCTGTAAAGCTTGTTAATTCTACCGGTACAAAAATTTCCACAACATTGCTGTATACAGATGAACCAGATGTATTAATGGCTTTAACCCTGTACCTGAATGTGGTAATTGAAACACTGGTATCCTGGTAGCTTGTACTATTGGCAGACACAGTATCCACTGCAACAAAGGCATCTGTTACCAACTCTCTTTCAATAACAAAACCTGTTTCATTGCCTGAATTATCGTTCCAGCTTAGCATCACTGAAAGCGGATTGTGAGAAATACTTGCAAAAAGGTTTGACGGTGCACTTGGTGTATCGGGAAATGTTGTTGCGCATGACTGGTTCGAGTAGCCGGAATTTCCTGAACCGTTATATGCACGAACCTGGTAGCAGTACTGTACTCCATCCAGTAATCCTGAATTATTATAACTTGTAACATTCGCACCTACCTGTGCTATCTCAGCAAAAGTACCTCCGCTGCCGGTTTTTCTTTCTATCTTAAAACCTGTTTCATCAGCTGAATTATCCGTCCACGACAGATTAATCTGTGTAGTTGATACCGGATTCGCATTTAATGAAGATGGGTTAGCCGGAGCAGAGCCGATGACAACTGTATCTGTTCCGTAAAGACGTGAAGGATTTTTATAACCGGCATTAACATAGTAAGTTCCTGCCGAGGGCGCAGTTAAAGTAAAAGGATTTGAACCAGTACCATTATTCACAGCTACAACAGTCCCGCTGGTATTAACCAGTTCACCTGCAACATTTCCAGTTGTACCTGAGATTGTTATCTGAACTTGATTATTGGACAGAACGACCGCGCTGACTATACCGCTTTGATAAGTATGACAGCCCCCCCCTGAGCATCCAGGTGAAGTTCCATTAAAACTAGGCTGAGATATCAGATATGTAATTGAAACTATCGAAATAAAGATAGTAAGTAAAAGTATATTAATTTTCATTGGAGCTCCTTAATAAATAACAATATTTGATAATTATCAAATAGTATACCATGAACTTTATTTTTATTCTAAATAAAAATCTAAATCTTATTTGCCGAATATGAAATATTTACTTATTGATTCAAGTTATAAAAGTCAAAATAACCAGTGCTGTAAGATTCACTTATAGTAGTACTATGAGATATTTTCGTACTTAATTCAGTTTTGGAAGGCGATATTTTCTGCAGGGCCGATCAGTTTCTACTTCATTAACACAAATTTTCTTGTTGAAATGAACTGATCAGTCTTTATGGAGTAAAAGTAGACTCCACTACTTAGATTGCCTGATGAGTAATTAATTTCATGTATTCCACGATCAGCGTAGAATTTTTCGTTATAAACCTCCTGTCCCAAAAGATTACAAACAATAAATTCTACATTTGCTGAATATGGAATTATATATTTGATTTTTGTAGAAGGATTAAATGGATTTGGATAATTTTGCTCCAATTTAAACGTGAAATCATTCAAAAACTCAATCTCAACCGACTTCGAATAATTAATTGTACCGTCAAAATCAACTTGTTTTATTCGATACTGATATATGCCGCTTGATGTCAGATAATCGGTATATGAATAGTGATGAACTTCAGTCGATGTTCCACTTCCTTTCACAGATCCGATATTTTCCCAGAAATTTTCTGCTCTTTTCTTTCTTTGAATTTCAAAACCCTTATTATTTATTTCTGAGGCAGTTATCCATTTCAACACAATATTATCACCGCTGGTATTTGCAGTAAAAGATGAAAATTCAACCGGTACGAGAGAGGGATCGGCAATGAATAAAACCACTGGTGCCCTTGCAGTACCGACCGCAAGATCGAGCCACCCGTCATTATTCACATCTCCGAACGCAATTGATGTTGCCGAGGAGCCGGCAATATATGTCCAGGAAGGAATTGTTTCCAGTGTGCCTCCCAGGTTAAAAAATATTTCGATCCTTTTTGTTCCGAAATGCACTACTGCAAGATCCGGGTATCCGTCCCTGTTTACATCTGCTGCAGCTATTTCCTGTGCAGAGGTACTTGATGATGCTGAAGACCAAACTGGTGACGTTGACATCACGCCATTGATATTCCTGAAAATGGTTGACGGTCCACCGCTTCCCCCGATTGCCAGATCCATATATCCGTCGAGGTCAAAATCTGCCCAGGCTGCACCTTTCTGAGTGGAAGTATTTCCGTTCGTCCATCCCGGATACGTATTCAGAACTCCGTTATTATTAAAATAAATTCCAGATTCAAATGATGACCATTTTACCGCAGCCATATCGCCTTTAGAAACATATTTATATGATATCTCCACAGCCGCACCATTCTGAGGAAGGAAACCAAGTGAAATCCAGCCATTCACTTCATCCATGCAGTAATCCTCGGTTTTAACTCCATTTACTTTTACACTGTCAATTTCATAGACAGGTATTTTAGGGATATTATAAACCGAACTGATACCGTCAGCTGTATATGATAAACTATTAACTTTAACCAGTGTATTCTTATCAATATCAGTAAAGGCAACCGAATTTGTGATCATATAGTCTGTGGAAGTCCATTCCGGATTCGTGTTTAGGGAACCATTATTATTAAAGAAAATCTGGATCGGTTTATAGGGATCGGGACTGACCCCCTGGTTGCCGAAAGCCAGGTCAGGCCACCCGTTTCCGTCAATATCGCACAACGCTGAGCCTACAGTCCACACATTATCATTTGAGATCCATCCTGCTGTGGCTGATAATCCGGAAGCCGAATTAAAATAGATAGTTGAGCCGGAAAAATTACCGTTTGCAGAAATAAGATCAATTTTCCCGTCACCGTTTATATCGCCCCACCTGATATCCGTGGTTGATCGTTCATCTGCAGTAATCCAGGCAGGAATTGTATCAAGTACACCGTTATCATTTCTGAATATAAAATTTTCGTACTCATTTATAGGGGGATATGAATTACTGTAGTAGCATCCGACTGCCAGATCAAGATCGCCGTCACCGTCATAGTCGCCGAAAGCCATGCCGCCAACTTGTCTGTCCCTCATTGCTGTCCATGAAGGTGAAGTATGAAAGGGAGAAAGATTATTTATCTTAATAACTCCCGCTGCCTCACCTGTCTCTACTGCCTGTAATGTTCCATCGGGACTAATACTGATTATTTTTTCCTGTGCATTTATGGTGTGGAGAGCTATTAAAAGTAAAAGACCGGTTAAAATATTATTCATAAAATATCACCTAAGACTTATTCGAAACATTACAGAGCAACCTGATCAGAATATCAGGCAATTTTATTACTTACCTGCTGAGTTAAATTATCAAATTAGTTATTATAAATCAATAAATGTTTAATTATATGCTTTCTAGAGGAGAGTTCCGGACCGGCAGACAAATTGAATAGTGCTACTGAAGAGATTAAGAGAATAGATTATCTCTCTAGCAATGTCTGGGAACTATCAAAACAAAAAGTCTCCCCGGAAGCAGGCTCTTAATAATACTGTTCAGTTATACGGTCTTAATTCTGGCTGTACTTGAGCAGGAACGCTTTAATAAAATCATTAAGATTGCCGTTCATTACACCCTGTACATCTGAAGTTTCATATTCAGTTCGGTGATCCTTCACCATATTATAAGGATGAAAGACATATGATCTTATCTGGCTTCCCCACTCAATTCTGAGTTTACTTTTTTCAACTTCGTCCAGCTCTGCCTCCTGTTTTTCTTTTTCCATCTGATACAATTTAGACTTCAGTAATTTCATGGCATTCACCCTGTTCTGGAGCTGGCTTCTCTCGCTCTGGCAGGCTGCAACAACACCGGTAGGTTCATGCGTAATTCTAACAGCCGTTTCCACTTTATTTACATTTTGACCCCCTTTACCTCCGGAACGATAAGTATCGATTCT
>DJMM01000109.1 GCA_002435365.1 Ignavibacteriales bacterium UBA6490 | reverse complement strand
AATCCCGATAGTCCATCCTCCGATCACATCTGTAGGATAATGAACTCCAAGGTAAACTCTGCTGACCCCTATAATAAAAGAAAGGAAGATGGCCACAGTTATAATATATATTTTTAATTTCCGCTGCTTCTGAATTCTTGAAACGAGGACTGCCAGTGTTAGATAAACAACGGCAGACATCATAGAATGTCCGCTTGGAAAACTAAGCGATGATACATCCACCAGCCTGAATACTTCATCCGGTCTTTCCCTTCCGAATATTTCTTTCAAACCAAAACTTATGATTGTGCCCCCGATGACCGCTGCTAACATAAAATACAGCTCAGGATACTTTTTTTGTATCCGGAGATAGAAAAAAACTATCAGAGCAATAATTGTAAGGATTGTTCCGCCCCCCAGTGTCGTAATTTCCTTCATTGCATCCGGAAGCCAGGCAGGACCGGCGGGAGAATTATCACCACTATTCCTGAAATATTCAATTATCCTGACGTCCAGGTTCTGTGTTGTTCCGGCGCTTACGGCATTCGCAACTATAAAAAATACCCACAGTGAAATAATAATAAGCAGTGTTGTCAGAAGAACCTTTATCTCAACGTTTTGTAACCTGTCTTTAATCAAAGTCAATCTGCTGCCTTTTGTCATCAGATTCTCCGCCTGAATCCCCTGCCCAGAACTTCATGCACATTATTGATAATAACGAATGCATCAGGATCAATTTCCTTAATTAATTCAGTAAGCCTGGTAACCTCTTTCAGAGTAATGATTGTAAAAATAATTTCCCTTTCAGTATCCCTATAGAGGCCCCTCGCCTTGAGTGCTGTTGCGCCGCGGCTCATTTCATCCATTATTTTAACACCTATTTCCTTATGCTTATCACTTATAATATAAGCAACCCTGGCATAATCAAAACCGTCAATAATGGTATCCACTAATCTGCTTGAAATAAACAGGAGAAAAAGTGCATAGAGGGTCAATGTTAATGCAGTTCTTTCTGCAGACAGGTCTTTAAGCTGAATAATTATTCCGGCAATCGCAATTACACAAAAGTCTGTTATCATTATGGCGTGTCCCGGTTTTATACCATATTTCTTCTGCATAATGGCAGCGATAATATCGGAGCCGCCTGTTGTTGCATTGAATTTAAAAATAATTCCTAATCCCAGTCCAAGTAGTGCGGCCCCGATCAGAATGAGAAAGAGAAAATCGTTATGCAGTAATCCCTGGATAGTATCAGTATCCTGCAGGCGGACAAAATCGATGCCCGGAATATCGCCTCTGAAGAAATCTATAAAAAATGAATTCAGTGTAAAACCCACAAAGGTTCTAACTCCAAACTGTTTTCCCAGTTCTCTAACCCCCCATATATAAAGGGGAATATTAAGGATCCAGATAGACACTCCTACAGGAATAGTATTATTGGAAAGGTAATGAACCGACATTGAAAGTCCGCTGACCCCTCCCGGCACCACTTTTGCGTCAACAAGGAAAATGCCGATGCCGATAGCCATAATGGCAGCACCGAATGATATAAAGAAGTAGTCGATAATTTTATATTTTTTAAGAAATCTGTACATCATTAACTCCCGTAAAAATTACGTGGCAATAAAACCAGCCACTTCATCTGCACCATTTTTTAAGCCGGCTTTTTCGATATTCTGTTCATAAAAACTGCGGTTCAGGAGAACTGCTTCGATAACACCCGGGAGAAGGTTCAGATTTCTGACATAAACCCCCATCCCGTTTTGAACGATATAATCCTTATTGCCTTTTTCCTGTTCCCATATATATGATGTAATCACCGGTATTTTTTTGGAAATAATTATTTCCATAAAAGTTGAAGCGCCGCATTTTGTTATCACAATATCGGAGATATTAATAAGATCATAAACAAAATTCACATACCCGTACACATGCAGGTTTTTATAATTCCCCTGCTCCCTGATCTGCAGTGCTTTATTATAGAGACTTTTATTCTTTCCGCACACCAGCAGAATTTCAGTCTCATTAAAATTTTTAAGAATTCTGGTTAATATTTTTTTCCCTTTGGGGATGCCGTCACCGCCTCCTAAAATCAGCAGAACTTCCTTTCCGCCCTGCACCAGGTATTTACTTTTCAGTTTCAGTTTTTCTTCTGCAGGTACAGCAGCCGAGAACTTTTCGTCAAGGATGAACGGGAATACTCTTATCTGATTTTCGCTGAAACCCATGCTGATGCAGTGATTTTTGAGCTGGTTGCTGAATACGATAAGGTTCTGCTTTTTATTCAGGAACCATAACCGGTGTGCAATAAAAGGATCGGTTACGACCGTGGCAATGGGGATTTCCAGTCCTGAATCCGACACTGCAGAGTAAACCGGCCTGATCAGGAAGAAATGAAAAATTATGATCTTATCAGGTTTTTCGGATAAAAGCAGAGCGGTTAAATGTTTCCTTATGAACACCGAGATGAACCATGCACTTATCTGTGAAATTATTTTAATTTTATAAACTGCATAAAGCAGTTCATAAAACCATTTAGCTTTGGACTGCAGGTTCCGGTATCCGTCCTCGATAACAGCTTTCAGCAAGGCGGGTGCTTTTTCAAATCCGTCAACAAGAAGCGGTTCAATATCGGTATAGTTGCTTACGAGTTTTGAGGCAATAGATTTTGCAGGTGCCAGATGACCGCTGCCGGTTTTTAAATAAATAAGCAGGAATTTTCTCTTTTTGCCTTCCATTTGCAGATCTGCTGACTCCTGATAATCTAACTGTTTAATTATGCGTATCAAAAAATATCAATCCTGAAGGACAAAAAAAAACCTCTGCCGGAGCAGAGGTTTTACAGAAACTGAACGATTTATTACTTCAGAATCATCATTTTCTTAACTGAATTGAAATCACCGGCAGTAATTCTGTAGATATACATACCGGAAGAATATTTCCCGGCATTCCAGTCAAGCTGGTGATATCCTGCTTCCATCTCCTTATTAATCAAGGTTTCAACCTCACTGCCGAGAGCATCATATATTTTCAAAGTTACTCTTACAGATTTTGGAAGTGCAAACTTAATTGTTGTAGAAGGATTAAACGGATTCGGATAATTCTGGGANNGATGCTGTTATCAATATAAGAATACTTCGATACTTCGGTTGTAGTTCCCATACCTTTAACGGTTCCGATTTTCACAAATGATTTTCCATCTGTGCTTCTTTCTACATCAAAACCAAGATTATTTATTTCGGTAGCAGTTTCCCAGGTGATTTTAACAGAATTCTGAATTACTTCAGCATTCAATGATGCAAGTTCAACGGGTATTCTCAGCAGGTTGAAGAATTCAAGCATTCTTCCCGCCAGCGAATCCCTGGTGGAAGGTGAAGTTCCGTTAACCAGTCCGCCAAACTCAAAAGAGGATCCGATAGTTCTATAGGTCCCCGGATTGTAATGTATCATTGCACCGTAAACCGGCGATTGATTTTTAAACATTACAACGGCAGGACTGATAGCATTTAACTGATCGATATAATTGTTTTCACCGGAAAAGGTAAATGTCATTCCGTCACCCATAGAGCCTGCCTGACCGAGGAGCGTATTCAGGTTCCCGGTACCGTCGGCAATTCCCTGGATATTAAACATATAATGGACAGGGGTTTTAGTATCGTAGTACCAGGTATCGCCGCCTTCCATGTAAAGCATACCTCCTGCATTAAGATAATCAGCAAGAGCCTGACCATCTGCCGTGGTAAGCTTATAGTTCTGACTGTATGTTCCTAGGCAGACAAATATTGCTGAATAAAGGGACAGGTTTGACGGGAATGCAGTAACAAGTTCTGCTGTAACTCCCTTTGCCAGAATAGCCTGCTGCAGAATATTTGCAGAGTTATGATTCTTATCAACATCAACAATAAGAGCAGGTATCTGTCCGATTATTACATTGAAACTCCCTGCGCCTGATCTGTTATAATCGGCAGCAATAGTAAGATCGAGAATTACTGTCTGGCCGGGAGGCGTATTAACATCTGCAACTGCAGTGAATGTTTTAGATACGGTCTGGCTTGTATCAATTGCACCGTAATTCTGGACACCCGAATTTATACTAAGGTACTGGTTGTTCGGGATCAGGTTTCCGGTTACATTATAAGCCTGTGATCCGCCTGAATTTTTAACACTAACTGTTAACACAACAGTTTCACCCGGATCGATTTTACCATTATTATTTCCGCCGACAGAATCATTTATTGAAAATCCTGCATACTCCAGAATTGGCGCATAGGCTTTCAGATTCATTCCGCTGGTCCATTCATCAACACCATTGGTTGCAGCAACGGTAAAGTTAATGGAATGATCATTAGGAACGGTATCGCTTACTGTTAAAGCGAATGCTTTCCAGGCCATTTTCAGAGAATCAGAAAGAATATTTCCATAGACTTCAATCGAATCGGTAATTGTAATGTAGGGATCTGAAGATCTCAGTTTTACAACAACATTCTCTGCGGTCTGGGAACCAAGGTTCTTAACGGTCATAGTAAGACCGGCATTTTCGTGATAATCAAGTACGCCGTTTCCGGGAAACATTTTAACATTATATGTTACTGAATCGTTAACCACACAGCTGTTATGAACTACATATGCTCCGCTGGGAGGAATAACCTGAAGGTTCTGGGAATAACGGTAATAATTTTGTTTTGTTACAGTAAGCAGAACTTCGCTGAAGGGAGTTACTACCGGTATCTGAAGAGAAACAGGGTTCCCGGTTCCTGCTGCAACTGCAAGTATCTCATTATTCTGTGTTAGTGCAATAACTGAGCCTTCATTTGCTGTTACATCGAAGGTAGTAAGACCGCTGATTATTACAGGATTATGAGTAATAGTTAAATTCTGCGGCATTTCCGAATATACAGTAGAAAAAGCATCGCCAAATTCATGAAACAGATAATAAGTTTCATCCTTATTTGTGGGATTATAAGGCCAACTTGACTGCTGCAGGAAGTATTTTCCCGCAACATTTGCAAAACCTGGCAGAATGCTCGGCTGTCCGGGTTGTCCATATGCCGGCATAAAATTAGGCCACATGTAATCGAACATACCCCAGGCATAAGTGTCGTTTACAAAAGAATAGGATGTTTCTGATGCAGAGATTAAACCCAAAGCTCTCTTCGGATATCTATGCATTGCTTCCACGAAACATTCTGATCCCCAGTTGAATTTTCCTGAAAGACAATTCATTGAGAATACGAAGAAAAGATCGTTATTATTTAAACCGGGTAAATCGGTATTGCGGTAAGAGGGCTCACCCCATCCGGTTTCAAGACCATGATCCCTGTGAGTGATCATGAATGCACCTGCATTCAGATCATTATTTATCCTGGTTGCATTTCCGCCCCAGTCAGTAAGATATGACGGAGAAGCCGGAATATAATTCAATCCGCTTGGACCAAAATAATTGAGGATCATAGGAGTATTGGTGTTGGATGACCAGGAACTCTGTGTACCCGAATAAATTGCATTTTCCCGGACAGGATGTTTTCCAAGAACATTAGTCCAGAATCCATTTATAATTTCCGAGCATAGCTGGAACCAGCGTTCGGTCTGCCATCCCATAGCAGTAACTGGTTTATCATAATAATTGGGATTGGTTGGGGGATTTCTTTCATAATCGATAAATTTCTTTACCATAATCTGAAGATGCGATTCAGTTTGTGCTACTATGCGCGCGTGTGCCATATCAGGCAGCATATCGTTATTAACATCTGCATAGAAGTTGTCTGAAATACAGGGATATGTAGTACTGTAAGTAGGACAAATAATTCCATTACCCGTTGCTGCTCCGGTACCGTAATCCGCCATAAAAAGAATAGCGTCAGGAGGAATATCCCAGGTGTTGTATGCATTATTGATATAATTTTCAATAGCGGTGGTTGTATTTCCGCCAATCTGAGTCAGATTAACAACGCCGGTTTTTATTCCCTGCTGCTGTCTGAAATTTTTAACCGAATCTGCCCATGGAACATAAATAGGATTATCGGGGATAATTATCAGGTATTCATATCCGGTAGCATCAGTATTTACCTTGTTGCTGTAATTAACAACAGGAAGAAGCTCCTGATTGATAAAAATATTCCTGAGAATAGGATCCCAGAAACGGCTGCGGTATTTTTCAACTCCAAAAATTCCGTTGCCCCCCTGGAAATCAACCTCTATTTCCAGATCCTTGTATATAATTAATTCTTTTGAGACAGGATTATACTGGAACGGAGTAACACCAAGTATTACAGCATTTACTCCGCGTACGACGGTCTGTTCCGAAAACTTGACATATTTCGAAGGATAAAATTCATCCTTAGAAAATATACCGGAATCCCTGTTGTATTTCAAAGGACCATTGTCGGTTTCCCTTGGAATTACAGGCGCCGGTGCAATGTCAATGTTTTTGAGAATTTCAGTCCTGACACCGACTATTCTGAAGGAAGGAACTGCTCCCTGCGGAAGAGCAATATATCTGCCTGTACCGGGCAAATCGGGTGCCCCGGCATCGTTCGGAAGGAACACTCCGGGCATATGAACTGATTTATAATTTTTTCCATCAATTTCAACATCATCAAGATAAAATTCTGTAACAGAAAAGTTCAGGCTCAATGTACTTTTTGTACTGGATTTAACAGTAAGACCCTGGAGTCCCCAGTTATCTTCGTAACTGTACTGTTGAGCATTAAGAGTTGAAAAAATGAAAAGCGTAAAAATAAATGATAGAAAGAACGTATTTTTTTGCTCCATACGAATTTCCTCAGTTGAAATTAGTAAATATGTATTAAAGAATATAAAGTATCTTGTAATTTACGGAAAAACATACTTCAAAAAGAAATTAATTTTTATAAATTTTTACCCTCTGATTGAATTCTCAACTTTTAGCTTAAAATTTTCCACCGACTATTAGCAAAAAAAAATAGACGATTTAATATTCCGGAACGTGATAACTTCTTTCGAAGAAGAATGGAACGGAAGTCTGATTAAAATAGAAAAAAAGTATTGCAGGACACAAATCAGCTATACAAAAAAGCGCTGATAAAAGGATGAATATTGGTATGATCGGTACAACCCTTAAAACCGGTTTTATTAATCACCGTTTCCTTCCATCTGTCACATATTAGTTACGAAGGAGGATATAATCTGTTAGTTTTACGCTGTGTTAAAGATATTAAACAATTTAGAGAGGCAGTTATGAAAATTTTCAAGATCTTTTTGGTAGTATTTTTTTCCCTGCTACTGCTTGGCTCAACTTCCTTTGCAGCTAAGAATATTGATTCCCGGATAACAGATAAAGTTATGGAAAATTTAATGGAAGGTATAAATTCTGATAATCTGGGACTCAAGTTAAGTGCCACTTATTATCTTGGCGAGTATGCATGCTGCAAAGCTGTAATACCTCTTCTTAAAATTCTAAAATCAGATGACCGTGAGGAGGCAAGAATTGCTGCCGCGCTGGCATTGTATAAAATCAATGATGATCGCGGTATATTTGCGGTTAAACAGGCGATCCGGTTTGATGATAGTGAGAGAGTTAAAAAATTATGTGCTCTTTTTTATTGTGAGCACTCAAAACCCGTTGATGACAGTACAACGGTTTATGCAAATAAATAACCTTAATATATTGCCTCTTAAAGCTGTATAATTATCAAACAACCGGGAAAAATTTTAATAATTATCCCTGTCCTTTTGCGACAGGGATTTTTTTTATAAATAAAGTGCAACATTTGAATTATTAAATTAGATTTACACCTTAAATTATGCAGCGTCTTGTATCAAATATCCGTTACACTTTTCTCCTGGCTTATCCTGTAATTATAGGTCAGCTTGGTATGATGATGATGGGTGTGGTTGACAGTATGATGGTCGGAAGAATAGGTGCGGAACCACTAGCAGCTGCTTCTATCGCCAACAGCCTGTTTATCCTAATATTTATAATTGGCATCGGCATAAGCAGCGCCATTACTCCGCTTACCGCAATTTCAATAGGAGCATTGAAGTATGAAGAATGCGGTTCCATTTTCAGGCACGGGCTGCTTATAAACTCCCTTACCTCTCTTATACTTGCAATAATTATAATCGGCAGTGCCGGATTAATCAGGTTTCTGGATCAGCCTGAAAAAGTAGCTGTTCTTGCTGAACCCTATACTGTCATTCTGGGACTATCGGTTTTTCCTTCCTTAGTATTCATGGCGTACCGAAATTTCATTGAGGGATTATCGGTAATGCGTCCTGCCATGATAATCACCCTGCTTGCAAACATTGTGAATTTCATTGTGAACTGGCTGCTGATTTACGGAAACTGGGGCTTCCCGGAACTTGGTCTTAACGGTGCCGGCTGGGCTACTTTTTCATCACGCATGTTTATGATGGTAATGCTGATTATTTATGTTAATAAAACCGAGTTTTTCAAAAAGTTTGATATGAGCTTGAGAAAATTTAAAGCGAATATATCTACATTTAAAAAAATATTAAATCTGGGAATTCCGGGAGGAGTCCAGTATTTCTTTGAAGTAGGAGCATTTGTGTTTGCAGCAATAATGATCGGCTGGTTCGGTACCGAACAGCTTGCTGCGCACCAGATAGCAATAAATCTTGCCTCAATATCGTTTATGTCAGCAACCGGGATATCTGCCGCGGGCAGTATTCGTGTCGGAAATGCAGTCGGTAAAAGAAGTATTAAAGCAATACGGGATGCCGGATTCACTGCAATAATACTTGGTGGAAGTGTAATGGCAGGATTCGGGATATTATTCGTACTTTTTAATAAGCTGCTGCCGGCAATTTATATCTCGGATGAAGGTGTACTCTCTTTTGCTTCTAATCTGCTTTTCATCGCAGCGATGTTTCAGATTTCTGATGGTGTACAGGCAGTTGGAATAGGCATTCTGCGGGGATTAACCGATGTAAAAGTTCCTACCATTATTACATTTATTGCTTATTGGATTCTTGCTGTTCCTATCGGGTACTTTTTAGGTTTTGTAATGAATATGCAGGTTTATGGAGTATGGGTGGGATTTTTTGTCGGACTTACGGCTTCAGCTACTTTGCTCACGCTGCGCTTTAATTCAAGGAGCCGGAAAAAAATAAGCATTTGAACCTCAGATATGGTCAAGCGGGAGCCTGCGCTTTGCTCCTATTGATTTAAAATGTGTCGGAGTTAATCCTGTTACTTTTTTAAACTGATTTGATAAATGCGCTGTGCTGCTGTATCCCAGTTTATACGCAATCTCCGATAATGTCATTTCATCATAAATCAGGAGCTCTTTGGCCCATTCTACCTTTTGTGCGATAAGGTAATTTTCAATTGTCTGGCCTTCAACAGAAGAAAATAAATTGCTCAGATATGAATAGTCTTTCCTGAAACGGGAAGAAAGAAAATCGGTCAGATGAATTTTCCCGGATTTATAATCAAGCCCGCGAACGTACTCAAGGATGTATTTTTTAATCTGTGATATGATCCGGGATTTGTGGTCATCGATCAGCTCAAAACCTTCCTCAATAAGCCGGGCCTTAAGTTGTGACATTTCACTTGCTTCCATTTCACCGCTGAGAGACACTTCTCCCAGAATTACATTTTCAAAAGGGATATCAAGTTCTTCTAATATACCGGTAACCGATTTAATACAACGGTTGCAAACCATGTTTTTTATATATAGCATATTATCCATCAATACACCTTAATTTGATCCAACAAAATGATTTCCGCTTAAAATCCTAAATCCTGCAAAACGCTGCAGCAAAAATATAATAAATTTAGAGATTAGCATCCCGGACCTGTCTCATTGAATAAATAAGCACCGGGATTTCAGTATAAAGATTTGATCAATAATGGTTAAATTTGTTTTTAAATCATATTAATTACCAGGATATGTTCGAATATCAGAAGAATAATACTTTTTTTGCCCAGGTAACCGGTCTGATGGAAGCATTGGGCGAAAAAGAGCTTCAGGAGCTTGGCGCCGTAAATACAAAAATTACCTACCGCGGAGTATATTTTGAAGCGGATAAGGCTTCCTTATACAGAATAAATTATTCATCCAGAATGCTTAGCCGAATTCTTGCCCCCCTGCTTTCATTCCCCTGCCGCAGTACCGAAGCTTTAACCAGAACTGCATCAAAAGTAAAATGGGAAAGGATCTTTTCTGCAGAACAGACTTTCTCAATTTCATCTTCCGTTACAAAAAGCAGGATTACAAATTCACTTTATGCTTCTCAATGCCTGAAAGACGGTATTGCCGATTATTTCAGGGATAAATACGGCAGAAGACCCAGCGTTAATACAGTAAATCCCGATGTCAGATTCAATCTCCATATCGAGAAAGATAATGCAGTCTTGAGCCTCGATACTTCAGGTGAATCCCTTCATAAAAGAGGATACCGTTTGCTGGGCGGTGATGCCCCCATGCAGGAAACTGTGGCCGCTGCCATAATCAGACTTAGCGAGTGGGACGGGAAAAAGCCTTTATGGGACCCGATGTGCGGCTCCGGTACACTGCTCTGTGAAGCCCTGATGTACTATTGCGGAATTCCTGCTCAGTATCTCAGGAAAAACTTCGGCTTTAGTCATCTGCCTGACTATGAAAAAAACTTATGGGTTAAAGTTAAAAAGGAAATGGATGATAAAATAATCCCCCTGCCTGAAGGAATAATTTCCGGTAGCGATATTTCGCAAAAAGTAATTGAGACTGCCAGGACTAATTTATCAAGACTACCTTTCTTTGAAAAAGTTAAACTTTCCGGTCAGCCGTTCCAGCATATAAAGGAATTTCATAACGGTGTAATTGTAACAAATCCACCCTATGGAATAAGAATGGGTAAACCGGAGGAGGTTCAGCTGTTATTTAAGGAATTCGGGGACTTTATTAAACAGAGGTGCAATGGAACTACTGTATTTCTTTATGCCGGAGAACCATCCCTGAGAAAGTATATTGGCCTGAAAACCTCGAAAAGAATCCCCTTGAGCAACGGTAAGTTTGAAGGTGTACTTCTGCGGATCGACAGCTACGAAGGGACTAAGAAAAAATTCAATAAAGATGAGCTTAATTAAAATATGCTATCCCTGAGCAGCAGTGGTGAGCAAATAATGCAAAAAAATCCCACTTTTGCCTTATCTGCTATTATTTTAATTTTTGGCTGATAAAAAAATAAGGTTAATAATAAATGAAAATGTCAGGCGGACCGGCTTCGGTGAATATAAAAATTGCTCTCCTCTTAACAGCAATCCTGATCGCAGCTGCCACTCTTTTTTATACACAGGATCTGGTAAAAAAACTGCAGCAGAATGAAAGGGAAATTGCCGTACTGTTTGCTGAAGGAATTGAGTATGTTGCCAATACTACCTCCCCCGAAACAGATCTTACATTTTTATTCGATAATATTATTAAACCCATCGACTTCCCTCTTATCCTTACGGATTCCAATAATAATGTCAGCCTCGAAAGCAGAACCGATGTAAGAAACATTGAATATGATTCAACCCTGACAAAGGAAGAGCTGACCCGTTTTTTTGCAGATAAGATAAGGGAAATGGATGAAATTCATAAACCAATCGATGTTGTATATGCCGACTCGATAATTCTTCAGCGGATACATTTCGGGGATTCTGAATTAATTAACCAGTTAAAATTCTATCCCTACCTGCAGATTCTTATAGCCGCACTTTTTATTATTGTTGGCTATATCGGCTTTAGTAATGTGAAGAGAAGCGAGCAAAGCAATATCTGGGTTGGAATGGCTAAAGAAACTGCCCACCAGTTCGGTACTCCGATTTCAAGTTTGATGGGATGGCTTGAAATGCTGCGCCTGAACTTCAGAGACCCGGATAAAGTGCTTGATATAACCGACGAAATTTCAGATGACGTGGAGAAGCTTAATAAAATAACCTACCGTTTCTCTAAAATCGGCGCCCTCCCGGAAATAAAGACCATGGTTGTCTACGATGAAATAAATAAAGTAATTGAATATTTTCAGAGAAGGATGCCCCAGACTGGAAGAACAGTTAAGCTTACTGTATCGGGCGATAAAACTGTCTGCGCTGAAATAAATTCAGAGCTGTTCGAGTGGGTAATAGAAAACCTTGTAAAAAATGCCCTCGATGCTATCGACCATAAGAATGGGGAAATCACATTCTCTGTTAAAGACAATGACGGTAATGTCGAAATAGATGTAAATGATAACGGCAAGGGTATTGAAATGAAAAGGCGGAAAGATATTTTCCGTCCCGGCTACAGTACTAAAAGAAGAGGCTGGGGATTGGGACTCAGTCTGTCAAAAAGAATTATAGAAGTATATCACAGGGGTAAGATTTTTGTAAAAAATTCTGCACCCGGCGGAGGTACTACATTTAAAATAATCCTCCGAAAAACTTAACTCATACTGAGCATCTTCTCGATCGGCAGCAATGCTTTATTCATTAGTTCGGTACTGAGCTCAACCGAAGGACTTCGATCCCTCATGCAATTGTAAAGTTTTTCCATTGTATTAAGTTTCATATAAGGACACTCATTGCAGTTGCAGTTGCTTTCCGGTGGTGCAGCAATGAGGGTTTTACCGGGAGCAATTTTTTTCATCTGATGAAGTATTCCTGATTCCGTTGCCACAATGTATTCATTGCCGCTGTCTTCTTTTACAAACGAAAGCAGCTTGCTTGTCGACCCTATAAAATCCGCCCTGTTAAGAAGCATCTCTTCACATTCCGGGTGGGCAATCAATTTGGCATCGGGATGCATAGTCTGAAGATCTAGTATCTTTCTCTCAGAGAAAGTTTCATGTACAATACAGGTACCCTCCCATAAAAGCATTTCCCTGCCGGTTTTTTTCATGAGGTATTTGCCGAGATTTTTGTCGGGTGCGAAAAGTATCGGACGGGATTCAGGTATTTGCCTGATTATTTTTTCTGCATTGCTGGAAGTGCAGATTATATCACTTAATGCTTTCACTTCGGCTGTACAGTTTATATAGGTTATCGCTGTATGCCCCGGATGCTGTTCGCGGAATGCTTTAAATAAGGGGGCGGGACAACTATCTGCAAGAGAACAGCCGGCTTCAAGATCGGGAAGCAAAACCAGTTTATCCGGATTAAGTATTTTTGCTGTTTCTGCCATGAAATGTACACCTGCAAAAACAATTACCTCAGCTTTGGTATCTTTAGCACGCCTGGCAAGTTCAAGGCTGTCTCCTGTATGATCAGCAATATCCTGAATTTCAGATTGCTGGTAGTAATGCGCAAGAATTACCGCATTCAGATCTTTCTTTAATTTTAATATTTCCTCTTCCAGATTAACCTGAACATCCGTATCGCTATTAAGTAACATTATAATCCTTTTTTACTGAAATTATGAATAATTTACCTCAAACTAATCATTAAATACAATAATAAACCCTGAAATCCTCATTTTAACTCTGGCACTCATATTGTTTTTTATACTGCACTTGAAAGAAAAAGTTCTGAGTTATCTCCCTCCCTATATGGCACTCATACCGCCCGGAAATTTGTCCACCCGGGCGGTTTTTTTATCTCAAAATGAATCATTTCTCAATTATTACATAAACATCAAATAATAAAAAGTTCATAAATGCTCAAAAAAAATAATATTGGTCTTGGCACTTAAATTGAAATTATACGGACAAATAGAAATACAAAGCAAAGCAAAACCCTTCTTAAACCGTCATCCGACGGTTTTCTTTTTTAAATAACCTCCAGCATTCTTTCCAGTGATTTATAAATATCATCCTTACCGGCTGAAATATCAATATAAATACTGCCTATTTCAGAGATAAGAACAAAGTTAATTTTTCCGCCCTTGCTTTTTTTGTCATCCTTCATCACTTCATAAACATCCCTTAAGTCGATACCGGTTAGTGCCCGAGGCAGTTTGATCCTGGAGGGAAGCTTTAAATATGTAATAAGTCTGTTCTCAGCCAGTAACCCAATCTTGTTGGATAAAAATAAGGCTGCAATTATCCCGGCTGTAACTGCCTCTCCATGCTTAATACGGTAATTAAGAACACTTTCAATGGCATGACCAAAGGTGTGTCCGAAATTTAATATTTTCCGAAGACCCGATTCTTCCTTTTCGTCTTTCATTACTATTGACGCTTTTATTCCTACGGACCTGTAAATAGTACTCTCAAGTATGGCGGGATCGGCATTCTGAATTTTTTCCATGTTATTAAGAACATAGATAAATAAATTAGAATCGGATAAAAAGGAATATTTAATCAGTTCCCCTATTCCCGATCTGATCTCTGCTGAAGGAAGAGTTTTAAGAAATGTCACATCAGTAAAAACATACTCGGGCTGGTAAAAGGTGCCTGCAAGGTTTTTCCTCTGATCAAAATTGACAGCAGTTTTTCCTCCAACTGAACTATCCACTGCGGAAAGCAGTGTTGTCGGAATATGTATTAACGGTATTCCGCGCTTAAAGGTTGAAGCTGCAAAACCTGAAAGATCTCCTGTTACTCCCCCGCCGACGGAAAACAGCAGCGATTCCTTATCTGCACTGCATCGCAGTAAAAATTTGTACACCCTGCTTAATTCGTTCAGCGACTTTGAATTCTCCCCGTTCTTCAGCACAAAATATTCAGTATCCCCTTTCATATCCCTGAATAAACTTCGTATTCTGCCCCCATGCAGCCTCTCTACATTTTTGTCGATAATCACAGTTTTGCGGCAGGACCGAGTAATTTCTTTTTTTATTCTTGGCAAGACCATATCGCCTATAAATACGGGATATGATTTACCCGGAAGATTAACTGTTACTTTCTTCAATTTTTCTTTCTCTGAAATGGGTGTTTATTAATTTTGCAAGATAATCGACCGTCCTGCCGATTGGTACATTTTCAGTTTCCACTGTAAAATCGGCCTGTTCGTAGAACGGCATACGGGTTGTAAACAGATCCTTTATCTTTTGTAAGATTTCCTCTTTTGAAGCATCAGACTCGTTGATTTTCATAAGCGGCCTGTCGTTCTTAAAAATTAAACGCTTGTACACTGATTCAACAGATGTCTTAAGATAAATTATCTGTCCGTTTTTTTTAAGAAATTCAAGGTTGTTTCCCGATGCAATTGTTCCGCCGCCCAGTGATATTATTCGCTTATCCCCTGAGGAAATTTTTCTCAGCTGCTCGGTTTCTATTGCCCGGAAGAATTTATCTCCTTTTTCTTCAAAAATTTTACTGATCTTCATACCGGTTTGTTCTTCAATAAGTGCATCAAGGTCACAGTATTCCCACCCCAGCGTGTTAGCCAGGATCGGACCTATAGTACTTTTGCCCGCTCCCATAAATCCTGTTAAGTAAACCAAATTCTTTTTCATTTTAAAAATGGTAAGCAATACCTAACATAATTGTAACTCCGTCGATATTTATCTTTGAATCAAAGGATTCCTGCAGCAGATGGATTACAGAACCGTTATAATAAACTTCCTGACTGTTGTAAGCACTTGTAATTGTAAACTGAGGATCCCTGAATTTCATCTCACTGCGCACCGAAATGTTATCTCTGACCAGGAAATCCATGGAGAGATTTACATGTATGCCGTAAGCAAATTTTCTATTAATTGTATTAACTTCCGCCTCTCCTATTTTCCTGATGTGGCTGCCGAAATAATATCCTGCACCGCCCCCCATAAGGAATTTTACTTTTGCAGTGGAAAAGGGTAAAAGGTAATATGCTGTTATTTCAAACGGAATAAAATTAAATCCTTCTTCCACATTTATGACCCTGGCAGCACCTTGTGAAAAAACCACCAGCTCGGAACCTCCCTGCGAAACCTTCATATATTCGGAACCGGCCCCCAGGATTATAGATTCGCTCAAAGCGTACCTTATCTCGAATGAAGGATTAAAAATATCCTCGATAGGAAAGGAATTGTTTCTTACAGCCTCATCAGAAGCGTACGGCTGCAGGTAAATCCTTGCGGTGGTTGTGTAGGCAGCATTCAGAGCTATACTGAAATTTTTGCCGTTAAACTGTGCATAACCTTCTGCGCCAGCTATCAAAAGACCGAATAATATTAAATTCCTCATCATAACTACTTTTAAAATAATAAACCCCCGTATAATACAGGGGTTTAATTTAATCTTTTTCAGCTTTTTTTAATAGCCATAGAACATATACCTGTTATCGGTAATATCAGCTTCTTTTTTAATGTTGATAAGCCATTGACTGAAGAACGAACTCTTCTTCTCCTGCAGTATTGTTTGCCTGATCACATCTTTCTGCATTTCGTAAGATGACTGATCAAATGGTGTTCTTTTTAGTACCTGAATTATAAAATATCCCCTGTTTCCTTTAAAGGGTGCAGATACCTTATTCATTTCGAGCTCCTGGGCTTTGGCGATGAATGCGTAATCCTTTCCGATATTCCTGATACTTCCTAAACCTGAAAAACTGCCGGTCGAATCAACAGTAACAAAATTGCTTAACTTTGATGCATTGCTGATATTTCCATTTATTTTTTTCGCAATGTCTTCGGCAATCCCGGCTGCCTTTTGAATTTTTTTCTCCTTTATTACCGCAGGTTTTATCTGCTCTTTAATTTTCTCAAATTCCTGGGCTCCTTCTTTAATTATTTCAGAAATTTTCGCCACAACATATCCCGATGAAATTTTATGAACAGGACTTATATCATTAAGGCTGCCGTCAAATGCAAACTTCAGCAGATTATTGTTTACACCGATACCCGGAATCGAATAACTTTCCTCAACAAAAGGAGGAGTTTCCTGAACCTGGTACTGCATTAATTCTGCCTCAGATTCAAAGTCGTTTTTATCAGCCAGATACTCAAAATCCTTTGCCGCATTATACAAGGCATCTCTTGTGGAGGCAGAAATTTTAACGGGATTTACAATTTTTTCAACGACATATTTATCGCTCGTTTTTCCTGTCACTTTAAGCAGATGATATCCGTAATTGGTTTTAACAGGTTTCTGAAGTTCACCTACTTTTCCGGAAAATGATGCTTTCTCAAACTCCGGTACCATTGCGCCTTTGCCAAACCAGCCGAGGTCGCCGCCCCTTTGTGCGCTTCCCGGATCGGCGGAATATTCCAGAGCGATTTTACTGAAATCAGCCCCGGAATTAATAAGATTGAATATCTCATTGGCTTTTTCAAGATTCTTCTCATCGCTGCCGAACTGATTTATAAGTATATGGCTTACCTTTACCATTGTTTCAGATGAAGGCACTTTTCCGATAAAATTATAAACCGCATAACCCTGCGGCGATGCAACGGGTCCAATAACTGTTCCCGGTGAAGCAGCCTGAACCAGATTGGAAGCTTCGCTGCCAAAATCCTGAATGCTCAAAGTATCTTTCGAATAAGGCTCCGTTGAATATATTTCCACGTAGGATTGAAATCCGGAAGTATCCTTTTTAAGGTTTGTCACAACATTTTCCAAACCCTGAAGCACATTTCCTGAATCATCAGCTGAGGGGACTGTTTGAAAAACGACATACTTGAGTCTGCGCTGCGGCTTGATTACATACTTGTCAAGGTTTTTATTATAATAATCTTTAAGTTCATCTTCCGAAACATTAAACTCTGCATCAGGCATTTTATTAATATCGACCAATGCATACACAGCTTCCATGGTAATATTCTGATCTATAAATTTTCTCTTTAATTCGGATTCACTAACAGTAATTGATGCAGTGATCATGCTTTGAAGCTTTTCGCTTAACTTTGTCTGCCTTACATATTCTTCAGCCTGTACGATCGGTTCCCGGTTACGGGGATCCTGTATTGCCTGATCATATAAAGCGCGGTTAAAATTTCCGGTAGAATCGATAAAATTCTGTTTCAGAAATTCAGGAGGATCATTTCCCAGGATTACTTCCCTCACCTCGTCATCAGAAACAGTAATGCCCATTTTATCAATCTGGTCTGCGATTAATTTTTGAGTCACGATCGCTTCCCAGGACTGTTCCCGGACCTGATCCATTTCTGTATCCTCCAGATCGCGGCCCAGCTGATCTTTACGAGCCTGCATCTGCTGTTCAAAAAACTTGTTGAACTCCACATATGAAATATTTTCGCCGTTCACCGAACCAACGTTATTTGTTCGCGCACCAAAAACTTCCATTACATTAGAATCAGAAATTATCATGAATAATACGAATAAAACTCCGACGGTAATGATAAATACCGGCGCAAGGTTCCTCATTTTGGCCATCATAGCCATATATATTCTTCTCCGAAAAAATTAAAAATTTATATTAAGATGCTTAAAATAGATTACTCACCCTAAAAAATCAATGGAAATTAAGCCGGTTGCCCAATTCTTTTCGAAACTCCGGGCTGAATAGCACCAACCCCCCGGTATCAGCAAAACTTAAACATTGATAAAAAGGAGATATTGGAATTGAATTTTATTTACAGCCGGTTGAAATGCAGAGTTGAAACCGGGTTAATTCTGGCCTTGGTCCGGGCCTATTCTAACCTGGAAAAAATGGGAACAGAATCAGGATAGAATGGGATCAGAACCAGGTTAGAATCAGGTTAGAACCCCAATGAAAACCAGTTAACAAACCATTTTTTTTTCACGGCACTTCAATGACCGGAAAAATTAGAAGTAAAATTGCTTTATTCTATCAATTGTTTATTGACTTTGATATAACTCAAGCCTATATTTTGTAACTATTAAATAAAAAAGGTTCATTAAAATGATTGATACTGATGATTTTCTAAAGTACGTCCCTATTTTTTCCGATCTGGATGATGAATCCCTGCAAAAGATATCAAAACTTGGAGTACGGAAATCATTTCAAAAGGATTCGGTTATATTATTCGAGCATGAGACCGGATCTGCCCTGTTCGTTATTATTGAGGGAAAAGTAAAAGTATCCAGAGTAGCAGAGGATGGAAAAGAAGTAATTCTTACCATTTTAAATGACTCCGATTTCTTTGGGGAAATGGCTATTCTTGACGGTCTGGCAAGATCGGCAAATGTAACAGCAATGGAAGATTCAGAAGTATTCCTTATTCAGAGGAGTGATTTCATTACACTGCTGCATGAATTTCCGGATGTTTCAATTGCTCTGTTACAGGAATTAACTCAAAGGCTGCGTTCTGCAGATATGAAAATAAAATCACTTTCCCTAAAAGACGCGGAAGGAAAAGTTGCAACAGTGATTCTGCAGCTTGCCGATGATCAGGGAAAAATAAAACAAGGTACTGTCGAAATTGAAAAGCTCCCCTTCCAGCATGATCTGGCAAATATGGCCGGAACTTCAAGAGAGACAATCAGCAGGACTCTTCATTCTTTTGCGAAGAAAGGTCTTGTTGAACTGGACGGCTCACGTTTAAGAATTATTAACTACGAAAAATTTAAAGAACTATTCAGTTGATTTTATGACCGGGAAAGTAGATTTACATATTCACACCAGCTTCTCTGATGGATTCTACTCTCCCGATCAGGTTATTCATAAAGCAAAAGAAAACGGCATTGATGTTTTAAGCATAACTGACCATGATAATCTGAACGGAATTCCTGATGCAGTTGAAGCCGCAAAGGAATTTGGTATTGAAGTTATCCCGGGAGTTGAAATCAGCTCCGATATCAGTGATCGTGAAGTTCATATACTCGCCTATTTTGTTGAACAGAACAATCCGGAACTTGAAAGATATCTCTCTTTTTTCCGTGAAGAACGTGTAAAAAGAGCTGAAAGGATTGTTAAAAAACTTAATACACTTGGATTAAGTCTTCATATAAATGATGTCCTTGAAATAGCCCGGAACTGTGCGGTGGGACGGCCGCATATTGCACAGGCAATGCTTGAAAAAAATCTTGTATCAACTTACTTCGAGGCGTTTAACAAATATATCGGCAACGGTTGTCCCGCCTACGAAAAAAAAGTTCATATTTCACCTCAGAGTGCATTTAAAATTATTGCAGATGCAGGGGGACTATCTTTCATCGCTCATCCGGGGTATATGCCAGAATCAATTCTTAAAGCTTTGATCGAAGGGGGCGTTGACGGAATAGAGGTTTTACACCCCAGTCATTCTCCCCAGCAGATTAAATTCTACAAGGGAATTGTTAACGAATATTTTCTTCTTGAATCCGGCGGATCGGATTTTCATGGCGGCAAAAGGGATGATGAAAAGAATCTCGGCAAATACAGTGTGGGATTCACAACCCTCGATGAAATGCGCAGCCGTCTCCACAGGAATACTGCGTAACCGTTTTTTTGTTAATTACCCGATCTTTAATATTTTGAACTTTATTATTTTATTATTTCCATATGAACATGGTTGAAGACAAACTATCTGCTGCAGGATTTAAATTTGCTGTTATCTCCACAAAATTTAATGATTTCGTGGTTAACCAGCTTGTCAGCGGTACAATGGAGTGTCTCAAACAACATAACTGTCCCGATGAAAATATAGAACATTACAAAGTCCCCGGAGCGTTTGAACTCCCGGTAACGGCAGATAAACTTCTAAAAGGCGGTAAGTTCAATGCCGTAATCTGCCTTGGTGCAGTAATAAGGGGTGAAACCCCCCATTTTGAGTATGTCTCTTCCGCTGCTGGCAATGGAATATTACAGGTATCTCTTAAATACAGTACACCTGTAATTTTTGGTGTTCTTACAACAGATACTATTG
>DJMM01000076.1 GCA_002435365.1 Ignavibacteriales bacterium UBA6490 | reverse complement strand
GGACTGATCTGATTCTGATCTGATGCTATCCTGATTAAAATGAGGACTGAACCGGCTCAGATTGAGACCAGGTAGGGGTTGGTTTAGAACCTGCTGCGCAATTTCATCATACAGTCCCTTCTTGCATTTTCTTTTCTTCTTCTAATCAGGGATTATTGTTATTTTTATAGAGAAGATATAAAACGGCTATGAAAAAATTTTTCTGGGAATTTGATAAAAGGTTCGGGGATAATATTCTTGTTACCGACGCAGATAATGATCTGACAATTACTTACGGGGAAGCCGGCCAGATATCAGAAACCATAGCGCGGAAAATTCCGCAGCACAAACATCTTTCTTTCCTGTTCTGCAGGAATGATTATACCACCCTGATTTATTACCTTTCCCTGCTGAAGTCGGGCAATGCAGTTTTACTTCTCGACAAAAAACTTAACGATGAGATAGTGAGAAGCCTCATCACTATTTACAAACCTGAAATTATTCTGAATCCTGAAAATTCATATACGTCGGGATATACAAAAATCAGCGTGAATGATGTTTTCAGCTTCTTTACTGCGGATAACCCGGACGGCGGGTATATTTACCCCGAAACTGGTGTATTATTATCTACATCCGGCACCACAGGTTCGCCAAAGCTTGTAAGACTATCTTATAAAAATATTCAGACCAACGCGGAATCCATTAAAAATTATCTCGGCATACAGGAACAGGAACGCGCAATAACCTCACTACCCATGAGCTATTCATACGGCTTGTCGGTTATCAACTCGCATATTCTTTCGGGGGCTTCACTGGTGATGACGGAAAAAAGTTTTGTGTTCAGGGATTTCTGGAAAATCTTTAACAGTCATAACTGTAATTCATTTGCCGGTGTTCCCTACAGCTATGAACTCCTGAAAAAAACGAATTTCCAGAAGATGGATCTGCCTTCGCTTAAAGTTATGACGCAGGCAGGCGGGAGATTAAGCGTGGAGCTTGTAAAATATTTCTCGGAGCTTGCACGGACAAAGGGATTCCGGTTTTTTGTAATGTACGGACAGACAGAAGCCACTGCAAGGATTTCATATGTGCCGGCTGAATCCCTCCCCGCAAAAGCAGGTTCAATAGGTATCCCTATCCCGGGCGGGAAAATAAAAATATTTTCCGAAGGGAAAGAGATAACACAACCCGGCGTTCAGGGTGAACTTGTATATGAAGGCGGCAATGTAATGCTTGGATATGCCACCGAAAGGAAGGATCTGGAAAGCGGCGATCTAATGAGCGGTATTCTTCATACGGGAGATATTGCTTACCGGGACGGGGACAGTTTTTTTTACATTACGGGAAGACTAAAAAGGTTTATAAAAATATTCGGGCTGCGGTTGAACCTGGATGATGTTGAAAAAATGATCGAGGGGCATCATAAGATTTCAAATGCATGTTCCGGAACGGACGATAAGCTCAATATACTTATCGATAATGCCGATCCGGCTGCAGCGGAAGAAATCAGACAGAGTGTTTCTGTTTATTATAAAATTAACAAATCGATTATTACCGTAAAACACGCAGATAAGATGCCTGTAACAGATTCCGGCAAAAAAGATTACAAAGCAATTTCAAAATTCTTCTAATTCTACTGAATTTCCAGCGGCTTCAGCCTAAGATATTCAGTCCCCCTGATTTTCTGATTAATATTCTCGCGTATTACTTCAACCTGTTTAGTAGTAAGCTTAAGTGCTGCTGCAGTTTCCTGCACGCTTACATTGTTATCCATTGCAAACCACACCCGGTCTAAAATATCGAACGGAACCTGGAAGAAAAACTCCTCCTGGGTTTGTCCTGCACTGTAAGTATCTGTGGTTGGTATACGTTTTCTTATTTCCTCCGGCACACCGAGGCATTCCGCCAACTGGTAAACCTGTGTCTTCAGCAGATGTGCGATAGGTTTCATATCAGCGCCGCCGTCCCCGTATTTTACAAAAAATCCCTGTTCGTGCTCATTCCTGTTGCCGGTGCCGATAACTGCATAATTATTTGCTTCAGCATAATAATATAACATAGTCATTCTGCTTCTCTGTTTGAAATTTGAAGCTGCGACTATCTGCAGGTATTCATTAAGCGGCAGGCGTTTGGTATGTTCTTTTCCGTCTGGTGAAATAACTATCAGATAAAATAAATTGAGCTTGTTATCAGCTTCACCAAGTTTGGGCAGCACTATTTTCAATTTCCAGGAATTATCAAACTCCGGAAAGATCCTTCTGACCGCTTCATCCCGTCTTCTATAGCATCCAAAACCATCCAGTACACCGATTATTTCTTCCAGATGTGTCTTAACGCCATATTTTTTTGCAAGCAGTGTTGCAAAAAGCCGGCTGTCTGACTCAGAATCTTTTTCCGGCATCATGATACCGATAACCTTGTCTGCACCCAGCGCTTTAACGCACAGGGCAAGTACAACGGAAGAGTCTATTCCCCCGCTGATGCCAACAACCGCACCTCTCTTTTTCAGCTTAACTTTTAATGCTTCCCTGATCTCTTCAGTAATTTTTTTTATTTCTGATTCAGGATCAATATTAATAGAGTTATAATCATAAACCATGAGCAGCTCTTTCAGTTGTTTTTCTGTGGTCATATACTTTATTAATAAATACCGGCTTAAAGGAAAGATCAAAATCCTTAATAAACCTGTAGTAAATGGCCTGGGTAGATAATATCCCTGCAGCAGCCATGCTATCGACTTCTCCCACCGTGCTGTTGTTCATCTTTTTGATAAGAAGTGCAACTTTCTGAGGGTTGAAAAATCCGCTTTCCTTGAGAGCATCCCCGGATACATAATCCATGTTTCTATTTGATTTCCCTCTGAATAAATAGTTAATCGGAGCGCGGTACGGATTTTTAGGACGTTTTAAGATCTTTTGGGGAAGATCCTTTTCAAACACTTTTTTGAGAAGGTATTTTTCATTTAGTCCCCTTATTTTAAGCGAATATGGTATCTTAGCCAATAATTCCATAATCCTGTAATCCAGGTAAGGGATCCTGAGTTCCACCGAATGAGCCATTGCCATCCTGTCCCCCTGTGATGAAAGCAGGTATCCGCTCATAAACAACAGTATTTCAATATACTGTGCTTTTGCCAGTGCACTCCAGCTGCTGAAATTCCCGGGGATAAAATTTTCAAGCTCGTTAACGGGGTTGTAGTTCTCATTAGAAGAATAAAGATGGGGTGAAAGGAAGTTTTTAATCTTAGAGGTGTTTTTCCATCTTATCTGGTGAGAGAAATAGGGATTAGCAGGATTGTCGATGCCTGCTCTGAAAAATTCAATCAGGGAGTTCCGCAGTCTTTTGTCCTTAAATATATAGGGATAAAGTCTCTGCAGCAGGATAAACCTGGACCGGGAATCCGGGTATGCCGACCAGAATTTACGAATCAGTGTCTCTTTAAAAATATTATAGCCGCCAAAGATCTCGTCAGCGCCTTCGCCTGAGAGCACCACTTTATATCCTTCATCCCTTACTTTACGGGAAAGCATGTACAATGGTACGGGTGCTGTTCTTAGAACCGGTTTTTCAATATTATAGACTGCATCACAGAAATGATCTGCAATATCATCATTTGAAACAAACTGTTCGGTATGGTTCACCCCGAGATGCGATACCATCATCTGCTGGTAATCTCTTTCATTATAATCGGCATCTTCGAAAGTAATTCCGAAAGTTCTGAGGTCGTTATTGAAATTATTTCTTATCAGGGCGGTTACTCCGGATGAATCAATTCCGCCGCTTAAATAACATCCCACCGGGACATCAGCGCGGAGCCTTACTCTTACGGCATCAATGAGCACTTCTCTAATTTCTTCAACCAGGGAGGGGATGGAATAATTGAGCTCTGAATCGGTGTCGCTGAAATTAAGGTCCCAGTATTTCCGCAGGGATATCTTCCCTCCGCTTATTTTAATATAACTGGCAGGAGGGAGCTCCTGAATATTTTTGAAAAAGGTCTGTCCTGGTAAAGTAGTCCATAATGTAAAAACCTGTTCCAGTGCCTTCGGGTTTATATTTCGATCGACGGTGCCTTCAGACAGGATTGCCTTGATTTCCGAACCGAAAATAAACTTGCCTTCAGGAGTAATTGTATAAAACATAGGTACAATGCCGGTATGGTCCCTGGCGAGAAATAATTCCTTTTTAACAGAATCCCAGACCGCAAAAGCGAACTGTCCGTTTAATTCATTCAGGCAGCTTTCCCCTTTTTCCTCAAACAGGTGAAGCAGAACCTCGGTATCGCAGTTGGTATTAAAAATATGTCCTGCTTCCAGGAGTTTTGCCCTGATGGAGTGATAATTAAATATTTCACCGTTAAATACAATCCACAATGTTCCGTCTTTATTTGTAATAGGCTGGGAGCCTCCCTGGGGATCGATAATGCTCAGACGCGAATGTCCAAGCGCAGCAAAGTCATCTATGTAAATTCCGGATTCATCAGGTCCTCTATGCTGAAGCATTGCAGCCATTCTTTTAACAGCATCGTCAGCGCTTCTGTCGAGACCTTTATTATTATATATGCCCGCTAATCCACACATGATTATTTGTCTTGTTTACAGTTTTTGTTTTAAGGAATTTATTTATTGAACTGATGGTGTTGAAATTTTCCTGGACCATTTCATTATCTTCGATACGAATACCATAGGTCATCTCGATAAACGAAATTAATTCAAGTATGCCGGTTGAGTCGATGATTGATTCTTTAAACATATCAGTGGTGTCCTTGATGTTATCGGATTCACCGAACAGGAAATTCTCCACAATGAATTTCCGTACAATATTATTTTTTTCCATTATGTTCCGCTGTTTTTATAATTGTTACTATTGTTCCCTGTCAGCAGCATTTGCTTTGCATAGGGCGTATTCCGCTTTTTTAAAAAATATCACAAAGCAAATTAACTTATATAATCGACTTAATTAGTTGATATCATTCACATATTTCCAGAAAATAATTAGACGCAAAACTCTCTAATTATATCCGGAAAGTTGCTCTTCTTTGTTATCTGGCTTATTTTTCATTCGTTAATAACCGGAATATAATATATTATGAAGAAATTGAACATCGGATGCGGCAGAGATATCAGGGAAGGTTATGTAAATCTGGACATTGTTGACTACGGCGGGAACATGATCCACGACATAAACAGCTTTCCTTACCCCTTCCCGGATAATTACTTTGATGAAATCTATGCCTCCCATATCCTCGAGCATCTCAGTAATTTTCATGATACCGTAACTGAACTGTACCGCATTTCAAAACCGGGTGCTTTAATCGAGGTATATGCCCCGTTTTTTCTGAATACAAAATATTTCGGTGAACCGGATCATAAAATCCCGTTCTCCATCCGCACATTTGATAATTATGAATTCATCGGCAGCCGCAGGCTGAAGTTCTACGAGAAATGGAAACTGAACCACAGGACCAATTACCAGGGCAAGGCTGCATTTCAAATCCTGGAAAAAAGATTTATAACTTCTCATTTTGCCCTGCTTAAATGGATGGATTTTTTGGTTAATATAGAACCGGTAATTTATGAAAGATTCTTTGCCGGTATATTCTCTCCTGAAGAAGTTTATTTCCTGCTGAAAGTGATCAAGGAATAGTATTCGCTGTAATTCCGTTATTTAATAAAAGAAGACTTCGCTGGAAATATATTTCTTATCTTCATATATAAACTTTGCACTGAAGAATTTATCCTGGAAAAGCCATTCCATAAAAATCTTATCGCCATCCCACAGATTAAGGCTGAGCAGATTTTCGTCCCTTATCCATTCCAGCTTCCCTTCGTGTGAATCTTTAAGCACACCTGTAAATTTATCCGCGGTAAAGATAAAAACATACCAGTCTTCAACTCCGTCGAACATCGGGAATGTAATAAAACCATGCATGCGCGGTCCGGTTATTTCAAGCCCTGCTTCTTCCCTGACTTCCCTGATAACGCAGTTTTCGGGACTTTCGCCCTGTTCTAGCTTGCCCCCCAAACCGTTCCATTTCCCCTTATGAAAATCATTTTCCTTCTTAATTCTGTGGATCATCAGGGTGCGGCTGTTCTTTTTGTCCCTTACATAGCAAAGTGTTGCAAGTTTCATATTGTTGACGTGAATTACAAGAGTATTGACATTAATAATTTACTGAAATATGTTATACCAGGAATTTTATTATTCCTTTATTACTTTAAGATAAACATTCCGGCAGTAATAAAAAAAATTGTGATAACAGGAATTTTTTTTATTTTTATCTGAATGTTAAAAAAGATTTATGCATTTAGGAGAGCATGCAAAATGAATGAGATTATTAATAACAGCAGTGCATCAGAAGAAGAATCTTCTTTCCTGAAGCTTGTTTACCAGCTTCCCGATCCGAAGTATGCCAAAAAGGATGATGATGANNTTTTGACGATGATGATTTTGACGACGAGGATGATGATTTTAAGGATGATGAGTTCGAAGAAGAGGTTACGGATGAGGAGGGACTAATTGAAGATGAAATCAACGAGGATGACTTTTATGAAGAAGATTTCGACTTCGATGAGGAGGAAGATGACGATCTTTTCGAAGATGATGAGGATATGTACCGGTAGCTAATAGCCCAGGTACTTATCTTTCAAAAGATAATTTTTAACATAGTCGGTTACACCCTCTTCCAGTGAAGCAAGAGAGCCGCTGTAACCGGCTTTTTTTATCTTATCCAGACTGGCCTGTGTGTAGTACTGATATTTTTCCGCAAGATGCAGCGGCAGATCTATATATTCGATATTTACAGGCAAATCCAGCGCTTTGAAGATAGCAGTAACCAGGTCGATCCATGTTCTGGCTTTACCTGAACCGACATTGAAAATTCCGGCGGCGCTGTTTTTAAGAAAGAAAATGGTCATATCAACCGCATCTTTGACGTAAACAAAATCTCTCATCTGCTCCCCATGCCTGTATGACGAATTTGCAGATTTGAACAGCTTGACCTGACCTGTCTTTTTTATCTGTTCGAAGGCCTTGTGCACAACGCTGCGCATATCACCTTTGTGATATTCATTGGGACCGAATACATTGAAATATTTTATGCCGACTATAAGGTTCAACAGCCCGTTCTCGGCAGCCCAGCTGTCAAATAAACTCTTGGAGTACCCGTACATATTTAAAGGACGAAGATCGTCCAGACCTTTTTCATCGTCATCGAAACCAAGCGATCCGTCCCCGTAAGTCGCTGCCGATGATGCATAAATAAATCGCTTATTGTTCTGTGTGCAGTACTGCGCAAGCGTTTTAGTGTATTCGTAATTGTTCTTCAGAAGATGATCTGCATCTTTTTCGGTGGTGGATGAGTTTGCACCCATGTGAATTACCGAATCTATCTTATATATATGCGAACCGAGCTTCTCAATGAATTCATGCTTGTTAATAAAATCCTTGAACTGCAGAGGCACCAGGTTCTTCCATTTTTCATCATGACCAAGCTCGTCGACAACAAGTATATTGTTTTCACCGAGACTGTTTAGCCTCCATACGATTGCACTGCCTATAAAACCGGCTCCGCCGGTAACCACTATCACGATGTAATGCCTGTATATTAAGTAATTTTTTAACGGACTCAATTTAATTATATTTGTGCGTTTTACAAAAAGCATACTATGTTGGCTTTTCAATTATTAATTAAACTTTTGTAAGCCCGGATAATTGTGATCAGCAAACTGGAAAATCTTAAGAATATTCTAAAAGAACGGATACTGGTGCTCGATGGAGCAATGGGCACTATGATCCAGAGCTATAAGCTTTCTGAAAAAGATTTCAGGGGGGACCGTCTTGTCAGCCACCCGGTCGACCTTAAAGGCAATAACGACATTCTGAATATTACCCGGCCGGAAATTATCAGGGAAATTCATTCAAAATTCCTGGAAGCCGGTTCCGATATTATTGAGACGAACACATTCAGCAGTACTATAATCTCCCAGGCCGACTATAAATGCGAACCGTTTGCATATGAAATAAATTACGAAGCTGCCCGGAATGCCCGCTTTGCCGTTGATAAATATTCCACTACGCAAAAACCAAGATTTGTTGCCGGCGCACTGGGTCCGACAAATAAAACCGCCTCTCTCAGTCCCGATGTAAATGACCCCGGCTACCGTGCAGTAACATTCGACGATCTCGTAAAAGCATACGGCCAAGCTGCAAAAGGACTTGTCGACGGCGGCGCGGATATTCTTCTTGTGGAAACTGTCTTCGATACACTTAACTGCAAAGCTGCCATCTATGCTATAAACGAGCTTTGTGCCAAAGAAGGAAAAATTATCCCGGTGATGATCTCCGGAACCATCACTGACCTGAGCGGGAGAACTTTATCGGGTCAAACCATTGAAGCATTCTATATTTCTGTTGCCCACACAAAAAATCTGCTTAGCGTGGGAATCAACTGCGCGCTTGGCGCTAAACAGATGCGCCCCTTTATTGAAGATCTTTCAAAAACTGCCGCCTGCTATGTAAGTATTTATCCGAATGCGGGTCTGCCTAACGAAATGGGCGGCTACGATGAAACACCTTCTATGATGACAGAAGTGCTTTCAGATTATGCCGGAAACGGATTCGTAAATATAGTTGGCGGATGCTGCGGCACCACTCCCGACCATATTAATCTGATCTCTTCAATAGCAAAAAATTATAAGCCGAGAGTTATTCCTTCTGTGCAACCGGAATTGAGATTAAGCGGACTGGAGCCGCTGGTCTTCAATCCCGAAATGAATTTTGTGAATATCGGCGAACGCACAAACATTACCGGATCGAAAAAGTTTGAAAAACTGATCCTGGCAGGAGATTATGATTCCGCACTATCTGTGGCACGGCAGCAGGTGGAAGGCGGAGCACAAATTCTTGATGTAAATATGGATGAAGGTCTGCTCGATTCCGAGAAGGCCATGCAGCGCTTCCTTAACCTGCTTTCTGCGGAGCCTGATATTGCAAAACTTCCGGTTATGATTGACTCTTCGAAATTCAAGGTAATTGAAGCAGGTCTGAAATGTTTGCAGGGAAAAGCAATT
>DJMM01000081.1 GCA_002435365.1 Ignavibacteriales bacterium UBA6490 | reverse complement strand
TAAGTTCCGGTACCTGGATAAAAGGAGTCAATTTGGCTATTAAATTATTAAATATTTCAACACTTATTCAGCATCTTTTCTCATCTAAGAAAAAACTCAAATTCACTTCCTAATTATGATAACCCGGGTTTTAAAAACATCAATTAGCTATCTTAAATGCATTTTCTCAGTTATGGCATATAACTTGCCCTAAACCGATAAAATACAACGACTTAATAACAAAAACCGTCAGATAATATGATTAGAGGAACAGTTAAAATTGACAGCAATATCTGCAAGGGCTGCGAACTTTGTATTGTAGCCTGTCCGCAGGAAAGCCTTGGTTTATCAAACCATATAAACACAGCCGGCTACCGTTACGTTGAACTCGCGCAGGATAACTGCACCGGCTGCGTAAATTGCGCGCTTGTTTGTCCCGAAGTAGCAATAACGGTTTACCGCCAGCCAAAGGCAGCAAAAAAACAAAAAGATGATATAGTTATCGGCTAAAGGTTTTTATGAAAAAATTAAATTATAAAAGAAGTGAAGCAAGACTAATGAAGGGTAATGAAGCCCTTGCTGAAGCAGCCATCCGTGCAGGCATGGATGCTTATTTCGGCTATCCTATTACTCCCCAATCTGAAGTGCTTGAATATTTTACTAAAGAAGTTCCCAACAGATCGGGCATAGTTCTTCAGGCAGAAAGTGAACTTGCTGCAATAAACATGATTTATGGTGCTGCGGGTGCAGGTGCAAGAGTAATGACATCATCCTCCTCACCGGGAATAAGTTTAATGCAGGAAGGACTATCGTACATAGCATCGGCTCAGCTGCCCTGCCTTGTGGCAAACGTGGTGAGGGGCGGTCCCGGGCTCGGAACAATCCAGCCTTCACAGGGAGATTATTTTCAGGCTGTCAAGGGAGGGGGACATGGAGATTATCATCTCATTGTTCTGGCTCCCGCCTCTGTGCAGGAAATGGCGGATTTTGTATTTGAGGGATTCCGCCTTGCAGAAAAATACAGAAATCCCGCCCTGATTTTAACCGACGGTGCCCTGGGACAGATGATGGAAAAGGTAGAGCTTCCCGAGGAAGGCTCGCTTCCCAAAACAATTCCCGGCTGGGCAACCAGAGGAAAAACTGCAGACAGGGAAAGAAACTATATTACATCTCTTTTCATCCAGCCTGAAAAAATGGAAATGATAAATCTTAACCTGCAGAAAAAATATAAGGCCCTGCAGGATGAAGTTGATTATGAACTTATCAGATGTGACGATGCGGAGATTATTCTTGCAGCTTATGGCCTCTCGGCAAGAATATGTCAGAAAACTGTTGAAATTGCAAGAGAGAAAGGTTTGAAAGTGGGTCTGCTCAGACCAATAACTGTTTATCCTTTCCCTAAAAAAATTATTAACGAACTAGCCGATAAGGCCGAGTTCTTTTTAACTGTGGAGATGAACGCCGGACAGATGGTGGAAGATGTTGCTCTTGCTGTCAATGGTAAATGTCCGGTTCATTTTTACGGGAGAATGGGCGGAATGATCCCTACACCTGATGAAGTATTTGATAAACTTGAAGATATAATCAAAAAAAGCGCTGTGGAAACTCAGGAGGTTGCACATGGAAACTGAAGTAATGAATAACGGACTGGAAGTTGTATATAAAAAACCTTCTACTTTAACTGATACCCCCTTTCATTATTGCCCCGGATGCGGTCACAGCGTTGTGCACAGAGTATTAATGGAAGTGGTTGAAGAAATGGGAATACAGGAAAATACAATCGGAGTGGCACCTGTGGGCTGTTCGGTTTTTGCATACCATTATATGAATATCGATATGCAGGAAGCTGCCCATGGAAGAGCCAGTGCAGTGGCTACCGGAATCAAAAGAGTGCTCCCGGATAAATTTGTTTTCTCGTATCAGGGCGACGGCGATCTTGCTGCCATCGGGACCGCAGAAACAATCCATACTGTAAACCGGGGAGAGAATATCCTGATGGTGTTTATTAATAATGCGATCTATGGTATGACTGGCGGACAAATGGCACCGACCACCCTGATCGAACAGGTTACTGCTACATCACCTTATGGAAGAAAATCAGAGGCAATGGGATTCCCTTTAAAAATAACAGAACTTGTTGCCCAGCTTCCCGGTGCATTATATGTAACACGACAAGCTGTACATACATCAGGTGCTGTCAGAAAATTAAAGAAAGCGGTGCAGAAAGCTTTTGAATATCAGAAAGTGAACAGGGGAACCAGCTTTATTGAAGTGGTATCTAACTGCCCCTCGGGATGGAAAATGACCCCGGTTGAAACAATATCCTGGATAGAGGAAAATATGTTTCCGCTGTATCCGCTGGGAGATTTAAAGGTACCTAAAGATTAGTTACAGGTAAAGGAATTATAATGGAAAAATCTCACGAAATAATTTTTGCCGGCTTCGGTGGTCAGGGTGTCCTTTCGATGGGACAAATTATCGCTTATGCCGCAATGCTTGAAGGAAAAGAAATAAGCTGGATGCCTTCTTATGGTCCTGAAATGCGCGGGGGAACAGCAAACTGTATCGTTATTGTTGCCGAGGGAAGGATCAGCTCGCCGATTGTTACATCTTTTGACTCTGCGGTGCTGCTTAACCAGCCGTCAATGGATAAATTTGAACCGCTTGTAAAGCCCGGCGGATTCATACTTTATGAAAAATCCACTATAATAAATCCCCCTGCAAGAAAAGATGTGGATGTGTTTTGTGTGTCGGCAGTTGAAGAAGCCCAGAAACTGAACAAGAAACAAGTCGCCAATATGGTCCTGCTCGGTGCATTCCTGCAAAAACGTCCCCTTATTCAGCCTGAAAACCTGATGAAGGCTCTGAAGAAGGCACTGCCGGAAAGACACCATCATACACTGCCGGTTAATGAAAAAGCACTTGAAATAGGCAAGCAATTAGCATCTGAAGGTATAACTGTTTAAATAACAGAGACGAGGAAAGTATGAAAGAAAATGAAGTAAATTGTGAACATGCATGCAGGAATACCTGCGCAATGCTTAATGAAGCGCTGAGAAAAGAAACTGCGCTGGTAAAATATTATGAAGGATTGCTGGATGAATGCAACTTTCCTGAGGTGCGCAGCTTTGTTACTGATTTTGTTGAAGAAAAAAGAAAAGGGATATTAAGAATTATTCAGAAGCTTAATGAGATACATGCGCGATCTCAATCGATGGACGGGATCTTTTCAAGCTTTAATAATATTGACGGATAGAAACCGTTATCGCTGAGTACGGGCAGATCTGTTTAAAATTTCTTTATTGAAATCCTGCCCGGCTCAGACACGAGCATAAAAAGCCTTCGAAAACAATGTAATTCTCCGAACATCCTTTCATAGAATAATAACGAATCCAACTTATAAATCCCTTATCCATTTCCGATTATAAACCGTATTCTCACAATCTTCCCAAAGGATTTTGACCGGTAAACCTGTCCCTGAATATCGGGTTAACATGCACAATGCCTCAATAAGCTCTCAGTATCATCGGAAATCAGGCAGCCATGCTGCTGAAATCTTGTATTTCTTAAATTCGGTCATAAATTATAATTAGTTATGATACAGCTAACATTGCCAGACATGGCTTTGCCGGTTTGGGAACTTTTTAATCGCTCCTGATATATTATATTAATCATATCAAATGGTTAATTATATGTATAAATATCTGATCATTCTGCTTATTCTGTTTGCCGGATGTAAGGCAGCGGAAAACAATACTAAACTGGAGGCGGCATCTTTGAAAAACAAGAATCTTCAAATAGCAACATTCGGATCAGGATGCTTCTGGTGTACGGAAGCTATTTATGAGAGACTGGAAGGAGTGTATTCAGTGCGATCAGGCTACTCAGGAGGGACCAAACAGAATCCAACCTATGAAGAAGTCTGTACAGGCAAAACCGGTCATGCCGAGGTGATCCAGATAGAATATGATCCGTCCGAAATTTCGTATGATGAAATTCTGGAAGTATTCTGGCAGACCCATGATCCTACAACTTTGAACAGGCAGGGAGCAGATGTCGGCACCCAGTACAGATCGGTAATTTTTTATCATAATGATGAACAGAAGGAAAAAGCTGAACGCTATAAAAAAGAGCTTGATAAATCGGGGGCATGGGATAAACCGATAGTTACCGAAATAGCACCCTTCGAAAAATTTTATGCTGCTGAGGATTATCACCAGGATTACTATGAAAAAAACCCGTATCAGGGTTATTGCTCGTTTGTGATTGCACCAAAGCTTGAAAAATTTGAAAAAGTTTTCGGTCAGAAGTTGAAGAAATAATCATTTTATAGAAGAATGAAAATCAGCAGACATCCCCATACTATAAGACCTGTTATCTGGCGTGGAACTTTGGGAAACCTGGATTTCAGTTTATTCCAAGCGAATGCTGCCAATATCATCAGCAGGGACAATAGTATAAAAGCTAAACCGGCCTCAATCCCGTTTAATGATTTGCCGATGATTGATGAGATACTGGTCCCGCCGTCAAACTGCCTGAAAATAACCTGCAGATGAAGCCAGTAGACAATTAAGGATTCCATCCCCACGATTGTAATATAAGATCTTACTTCTCCTCTCTTATAATAATAGTACCAGCATAAGCCGATAAATACAAGTACATAAGCAAGACGCTGAAGTATAAATACAGGGTCAGGTGCCAGGGTTTGTAAAGATTCCGGCAGAAGGTGTCCTGATATTAACAGATGCCCCGCCCCCGCGACTAATACTCCGGCTGTAAATAATATCTTTATAAATTTTACTTCCTTGTTTCTGTTTCTGAAGCGCACAAAATAGTATGCGAAGACAACACCCGCCAGCAAAAATGACAGCCATGGCAGAAGCGGAAAGAGGGAACCGTAGCGGGGAGAAAAATAATCTGCAACGAATAAGGGCAGGTATTCTATGAGTTCCTGCTTCCATACCCAGGGTGATGCAAGTATAATTATCACAAGGGTAAACATGGTGATATAAAGATAGCTCTCTTCATTACGGACAAGGATTTTAAGAAACAAGATAAACAGCAGTCCTGCGGCAATGCACTGCAGAATATCAACTGCAAAGAAGTTCATTACCTGGGTCGGACTGGCCTGGTTAATCATGCTGTTTAGGGATAAAAACGGAAGATGGAGTGAGTAGCCCGCCAGCGCAATGAGTAAAATTCTGAAGAGTTTTTTTCTGAAGGAAGGACCCAGCCTGCGCAGTTCATCGGTTTTTCCATGGGTGGAGAGGTAAAAGACCGCACCCGAAACAAAGAGAAAAGCCGGTGCAACCAGTCCGTTTATGTAATTCATGATACCGAACCAGGCAGTATTTCTCAGATCATCCTGCATCAGTGCATTGAAGACGTGTGCTTCCATCATTATGATAAGCGACCATCCCCGCAACAGATCAAAAAACAGGTAACGTTTTTTTTCTTTCATAAGGGTTAAGTTAAGTGAATGCGAATCAAAAAAACAACATCAAAGGCAGATTAAAATACCATATAAAACAGATATTATGCAACGTCATGACCAATTGGGGTGCTAATAAGCTCCAAACGGCTTATGGATAGCGCAATCTTCCAAACTTAACTGACAGTTTTGACAGACAAGTTCAGGAGAAAAAAGCGTTTGCAAGCCGACATTATAACAATCAGCTGTAAATACCGTTAATATTCAGCCTGGATTGGAAAAATGCTGAAAAAAGAATGACAAAAAAAATTTTTTTTTAGTTTGCAGGTATACCCGGAATTCAAATAGAAGTTAAAAAAACTTCTGTTTCTGTGAGCTAAAACTTAAAGAATTACGTTTTTCGGGGCAAAGCTGATCTTAATAACGGACACTTGTTTATGATTAAAATACGGTATAATTTCACACCTGATAGTTTTTTACTCAAATGAAACAGCAAACCAGTTCCAGAACGAGCTTCAATTACATATTCATTTTTCTTTTTCTCGCAGTGGTGATAATTCTTACTGCTATTTTCTTTTATCAGTACCGGAAAGGAAAGATAAAAGATGAAAAGTATATTGAATTGTCTGCCATTGGTGATCTTAAAGTCAAACAGGTAATATCCTGGAGGACAGAAAAACTTTCCGATGCGTCGGTTATTTCCCGGGACGAGATGCTGAATGAAGTGATAGAAAGATTCCATAAGTACAGACGCACTTCGGATTCTCTCAAAATCGGTAAATGGATGGAGGCGTATGAGCGTCAGATGGGTTATTTTACCGCTTATATATATGATATGAATTTAACCCGCAGTGTGGGAGACACGAACATTTTTTATGTTGACAAAGCCTTGTTCGATAAGGTTCTTTTTATGAGGAAACCGATGTTTTCGGACCTGCACTATGATAACCAGCAGGTTTACATGGATCTTTACGTCCCGCTGGTCGCAGGTGGTCAAAACTTTGACGAATCGGTCGGAGTACTGATATTGAAAATCGATCCGGATAAATATCTGTATCCTATAATCCAGAGCTGGCCAACTCCGTCCAGAACTTCGGAAATACTGATCTTTAAAGTTGAAAACGATAGTATCGTTTATCTTAATAAGCTTCGTCATATAAAAAACAAACCGCTGTTCTTTAAATATCCGTTGTTATCCGAAAAGCTTCCCGCCGCACTTGCGGCTCATGGTGTAAGAGGTGTTGTCGAGGGAAGAGATTACCGGGGGGAAAATGTTCTGGCCGATTTGGATGAAATCCCGGGAAGCGAATGGCTTGTAGTTACAAAAGTTGATCTGGATGAAATTTTTGCACCCCTGTATGAGCTTTATTTTAATGTAACGGTATTCAGTATTATGCTCATATTGGCAGCTGCTGCAGTACTTGTATTAATGTGGAGGAATCAGAAAGCGAAGCTTCTTTATATGAGTGAACTGGATAAGCAGGCTCTTATTAAGAATTTTGAGTATCTCACAAAATACGCCAACGATGTGATTTTCCTTTTCGACAGCAGCGGAAAAATAATTTATGCTAATGAGAGAGCGTCGAACATTTACGGTTATACAACTGATGACCTTACAAAAATGAATCTGAACGAGCTTCTTGCTGATAGAAACAACCCTTCCACAGGAGGAATTCTGGGACAGATAAAAGAGTCGGGAGGTTTTGTTTATGAGGCGCTACATAAAAAGAAAGACGGAAGCATTTTTTATATTGAATCCAGTTCCCGGTTTATTGAAGCAGGGGAAAATAAATATTATCAGAGTATAATACGGGACGTTTCTGAAAAGAAGATTAATGACGCCGAACTGAAAAAAGCACTGAAGGAGAAAGACATACTCCTGAAAGAAATTCATCACAGGGTAAAGAATAATCTTCAGCTGATAATAAGCCTTTTGAATCTTCAGGCTAATTTTATTGGCGATGAGAGCATTAAAAGAATATTCGTCGATAGCCAGAACCGTATAAAATCAATGGCCCTGCTTCATGAAGTACTTTACAAGGGGAATATTTCCTCGGTAAGTTCAGAAAAATACTTCAACAATCTTGTCCCCCAGCTCGTGAACACTTATAATGTAAACCAGGGACGGATTTCGGTAAGTACAAAAATTGAAGACCTGATGCTGAAATTGGATATAGTAATACCTTTGGGACTTATAATAACGGAGATTATTTCCAATATTTTCAAGTATGCATTCCCCGATAACAGGAATGGAAATGTTGTGATTGAATTCAGGGGAGTCGGCGAAAAGCAGTATAAATTAATTATCAGCGATGACGGAATAGGCCTTCCAAAGGATTATGATTTCAGAAATTCAAATACCCTGGGCTTTCAGCTGATCTACAGCCTTTCAGAGCAGCTTGACGGGTTTGTGAATATTGTTACCGGGAACGGAACAAAATTCGATATAACATTAAGAGAAATCGAACCATAACCGGATAATTAAACCCTCCTGCTGTAGTGCGTATCTTTGAAAATTATTTTCCAGGAAGTACCCTTGCTTCTGTTTAGTGATATGTCTGCCATAAGCTGGTCCTCGGCTATCATTTTGAAAAGCTGCAGACCAAGTTTTGAATTTTTCCAAATATCCTGTTCTTTAAATCCTATCCCGTTATCCTCAATTATTAATTCTATTTCTTCCTTTTCAATGGAGGATAATCGGACTGCGATTGATCCTTCCCGGTTACCCGGAAATGCATACTTCAGGGAGTTTGAGATTAATTCGTTAATAATCAAACCGCACGGAACGGCGGTATCAAGAAGAACACTGATTGCTTGCAGATCTTTCTCCACATGAATTTTTTCAGGTGCAGCTGAGTAGCTTGATATAAGAAGGTTCAGCAGGTCGGATATATACTCTGCAAGGTTGATCATTGAAAGATTGTTCGATTGAAAAAGTTTCTGATGAACCAGTGAAATAGCCTGAATCCGGTTGTTCATCTGGTTGGCAATAGAGAGAAATTGTTTGTCGCCGGAGGCAGCGGCCTCAAGTTTGAACAGCGATGAAATCACCTGCATGTTGTTTTTAGTCCGGTGGTAAAGTTCCTGCAGCAGTACCTCTTTTTCTTTCAGAGAAGTTTTTATAATCTCTTCGTTTTTTTTCAGTTCGGTAATATCTGAAGATAAAATGAAGATGCCTTCAGGTATAGGCACAATCTTAATCTCAAACCAGCTCTCGGTACCGTCAGCAAAATGATAATCGCTTACTATATTCTCCGGTACCCTTTTCTTCATTACCCTCTCATATGCTTTGAATATTAATGTGTTTTCTACACCCGGAAATATCTCTGTTAATTTATTCCCCAGAAGTTCCTCCCGGGTATGATGGGCATGAACAGCATTTGCTTCATTTACATAAAGATATCTCCAGTCGGGTGCAAAAACAGCGCAGCCTTCCAAAAGGTTATCAAGAGTTGTACGGATCAGGATTTCAGAGCGTCTGCCTGATTCTTCTGCAATTTTAAATTCTGTAATATCCTTGCCGTAAATAACTAAACCATCAGGAGAAGGATATACTGAAATTTCCAATGACTTTATCCTGTTGTGGATTTTGAAATCCTGCACAAAACATTGCGACTTCCCGGTGGAAAGGACTTTCCGGTAGATTTCCTCCGCCTTTGATCCTTTTAACTCAGGTTGAATTTCAAAAAAAGATTTATTCTGAAGTAACCCTGAACGGGATTCAAATAAGTCTTCAACGGCTTTATTAAAATATATGAGGTCTAAGTTACTATCGAGTACCAAAAAATAATCGGAGATGCTTTCAACAACATTCCGGAAATTTACTGACGGAATTTTTTCGGTTAAGTTATTCATTGCCTGATAAAATATTCAACTAATAAGGGAAATCATTAAACAACCGTTAATCTATTTTTCAAACTAAAATGTTAGATATACTACTTTGTACCAGATAACATCTTCTGCGATGTTTCAATAAGACCCCAAATCCCCGAAGGAAAAATACCGGGCCACAAAAAAAATACTTTTAAAGCGATCAGGTCACTTTCGGCTGAATGTCAAATCCCTAAATATTTCTTCCTGCTACGGTATTTTACATTATTTTAGATTTTCGGTTAAAATCATAACTAAATTACGGCTAAACATCAGTGATGTATTTAATATCAGGGTAACTATTATAAGCGGTCTTCAGGAAGCTGATGCGGAATAATCGCCAAATCATTACGATAAATGTCCGGCATATAAAATTCTCTTAATAAGCCGTTACAGCAATCAGAGCAATAGCCTATGGTGCGCTTTTCTGAATTAATCTCTACTGCTGTAAGAGTAGAGTAAAGACATAGTGAGGACAAATATACGCACACCATTATGCAGCCAATTCTATAAATATTTCTCAAACCGGGCCATTTGTCACAGACTGTCGGTATTCTTTTTCTTCTTTCTGCGACCAGTAAATCAAACGGTCTTCAGTTTTCCTGCTATTTCTTAAAAAAATCAGCCTCAACACGAATTATGGGCTGAAATCAAACAATTTATTATGACCCGTCAGTCATTTTTGTATTGCATTACGAATTCTTTTTGGATATGTTTGCCCTTCAATCAAACAATATAATTTATGAAACCCTCAATAGATTTTATTAACGGGCTGCTGCCTTTTCTCTATATTATCTCTTTTAGTGTCTATTTCTACGATTTTATGAGAGGGGGAAAGCATATTTCAAACTTCAAGAGGTTAGTCCTTTTTCTTACCCTCTGCATTCATGTTGTATACCTGGTCATCCGTTCAATTGAGTTTGACCATATGCCCATCACCAATGTTTTCGAGATATTTACGGTACTTGCATTTTCGGTCAGCTTCGCATACTTCATACTTGAGCTTTTGACTGATGTAAGGGGTACAGGTCCTTTTATCATTATTATCTCTATCCTGTTCCAGGTAATTTCATCCATCTACATCGAGGATTTGGTAATTGTAAAAGAGGTATTGCGCAGCAATCTGCTGGGGAGTCATGTAATTAGCGCACTGCTTGGTTATTCGGGGATAACTATTTCAGCGATATACGGATTTCTTTACCTGATTTTATATAAAGAAATAAAACTGAATAAATTCGGGCTGGTATTTAACAGGCTTCCGAGCCTTGAGATCCTGGAAAAATTAAGTTTCTATGCAGCAATATTCGGTTTCATATTACTGAGTTTTACAATTACAATAGGCATAATCTGGCTTCCCAGCGCATTTCCTGATTTTTCTTATACCGATCCTAAACTGATAGGCACCGCTATCGTATGGATTCTATACGGTATTGGTATTATCAGTAAAATATTCGGTAAATGGAGAGGGAAGAAAGTTGTTTTCCTTTCGATAATTGGTTTTGTAATTGCGATAGGGTCAACTCTGATTACAAATTTTCTTTCAAAAAGCTTTCACTCGTTTTATTGAAATGAATATTTTCGGAATAACAATAAATCATCATACCGCACCTGTTGAATTAAGAGAAGCCCTTCATCTTAACGATGATGAAATCCGCTCGAGTATTTCTGAATTTAAGGGAAACCTGTTGAGCGAGGGATTGATATTGTCCACCTGCAACCGGACCGAAATTTACGGAATCCCAGCTTCCGGAAACGTATCCCGCGATGAAATAAAAAATTATCTGCTTTCGAAAAAGCAGATCCCTGATTATAAGGAGGAAAATTTCAGGGTATATTCTTCACGTGAAGCGGTAGGGCACCTGTTCGAGGTTATTTCAGGGATCGACTCATTGCTGGTCGGCGATAACCAGATTTTCAAACAGGTAAAAAGCGCTTTCCAGATATCCGAAGAAATGCAGTTCAGCGGATTCCTTATGAAAAGAATTTTTGATCATGCCACCAGGGCCGGAAGACGCGCCATAAGTGAAACTGAAATCAGCGAGGGTGCCGTTACAGTTAGCTATGCCGCTGTACAATTGATTGAAAAGATATTCTCCAACCTCAATAAAAAACATGCCCTTGTTATCGGTGCCGGTGAAACCGGTGAAATTGCAGCCAAACATCTTAAAGAGAAGAATTTAGGCAGACTTGCAATTACAAACAGGACTATCGAACGTGCTGAAAAATTAGCCACCGGCATCGGTGCTGAAATAATTCCCTTTGCAAACTTCAGGGATTTCATGCACGAGTTTGATATAATTCTAAGTGCAACCAGCGCCGATTCCTTTATCCTTAATAAGGATGATTTTAAAAGCGCAATGAAAAAGAGAAACTATAATCCTATGGTCATTATGGACGTTGCCATACCCAGGGATATAGATCCGAAAGTGAAAGAGCTTGATTATGTGTTCTATCATGATATAGATGCTCTTAACATTATTGTGGAGCAGAACCTGCTGCGGCGCAAAGCTGAAATTCCCAAGGTTAAAGAGATAATCCGTGAGGAACTCGATTCATTTTTTACCTGGTACGGCTCACTTGAAGCTGCTCCTACTATCAAAGAACTCAGGGATAAATTTGAAACAGTAAGGGCGGAGGAAGTAGAAAAAAATATTAACCGCTTTTCAGCCGAGGACAGGGAAAAGCTTGAAGTTATAACCAAAAGAATTATAAATAAATTGCTACACCACCCTACTGTTGAACTTAAAAAAATGGTTGAAAATGGTTCAGACCGGGAATCGGATACAGCCATGAGAATTCATGCGCTGCGTGAAATTTTCGGCATAGGAAAGAAACCAGATAACGGAAGCGAAACTTGAAAAGAAACATTGTAATAGGATCACGCGGCAGCAAACTTGCTCTGTGGCAGGCTGATTTTATAAAAAAAGAGCTCACCCAAAAGCACAGATCACTGTCCGTGGAAATAAAAATAATAAAAACAAAAGGCGATAAGATACTCGATGTCGCACTGTCGAAGATCGGGGATAAAAATTTATTCACAAAGGAGCTTGAAACCGAGCTTCTGAGTGGAACAATCGACCTGGCGGTGCATAGTCTAAAGGACCTGCAGACAAAACTTCCCGATGGTTTAATGATTGGTGCGGTTACAAAAAGACATAGTGTTGAAGATGTTCTTGTTGCGCGAAAAAAAGGAATTACAATTCATGATCTGAGGGAAAACGCAGTGGTTGGAACAGGTTCTTTAAGAAGAAGATGCCAGCTTCTGCATCTGCGTCCGGATATCAGGGTTGAAGAGCTTCGGGGAAATGTTCCTTCCAGGATTGAAAAGTTCCTTAAGTCAAATTGGGATGGAATTATCCTTGCCCGTGCCGGTGTTGAAAGACTGAAACTGAATAAATATATATCCTCATTCATCAGCACAGAAGAAATATTACCTGCTGTCGGCCAGGGTGCACTGGGAATCGAAATCAGGAATAATGATGATTTTATGAAAGAGATGCTTTTGCAGCTTCATGATGAAAACACCTTTGCTGCAGTAACGGCGGAACGGGCAATGTTAAAGAAGCTTGAAGGAGGATGCCAGGTTCCTATAGGTGCCTACGCAGAAATTAAGGCAAACGGATTATATCTGGATGGTCTTGTTGGCTCCCTTGACGGTACTGTTACTTTCAGAAAAAAAACCAGGGGCACAAAAAAAGATGCGGCTAAATTAGGCGAAATGCTGGCAGTGGATCTGCTTAAAGCCGGAGCTGATAAAATACTGAATGATATATATAATGATGTCAGACGATGACCCGTACCGGGAATGGATAATAAAGTGATAGAGACAGCAGATAACAGGACGAATATAAAAACAGAAAAGAAGAGCAGGATACTCGAGGCTGCAGCTCTTTTATTCTCGAAACGGCAGTACCATGAGGTAATGATTGAGGAAGTTGCACGCCTTGCCTTTATTGCAAAAGGAACTGTGTATAATTATTTCAGCTCCAAGGAGGAAATTTATTTTACAATAATCCGGGAGAAGCTGAATAATCTGATTACTTCGCTGGAACAGAAAATTCAGTCCGACAGGGACAGCAGCAGGGCGCTTAAATCTTTTGTTACCCATCTCTATATGTTTATGATGAAGTACAAGGAGTTTTTCCTGATGTACAGCAGGGAAATTCCGGAAGCAGATAACCAGTTATGCGGCAGCATAAATAAAATGCAGCAGCAGCTCAGGGATATGCTGAAAGATATCCTCGTCGCGGGCATCAGCAGCGGGGCATTCAGGAAAATTGATCCCGGATTTGCAGCAGATCTTATACTCGGGAATATTTATGCTTCCGTAAACCGGGGAATAGATAATGGTTTTAACGAAAATGAAATGGTAAGGGAGAGGGAAGAAACCTTTAATTTTATTTTCGAGGGAATGTCGGTTCATAAGCTCAACCTGCCGCTCGAAGATAAAATTATTGTTCTGACCCGCACCGAAGAGCAGAACCGGGAATCCGCCCCGTTATTTGAATCAGCAGGCGCAGCTGTAATTTCTTTTCCAGCACTTAAAGTTGTTCCGGATGATGGTATTGATCTTGAAAATTATTTGAAAGATGCTCCTGATTATATTGTCTTTATGTCCGGCAATGCTGTCAAAATATTTGCGGAGAAACTCGGCCTGTCCGGCAAAAAAATAGAAACAGACAAAACACTTGTTGCTGCGGTGGGTAATAAAACTGCAGAGCAGTGTACTCTTAATAATATTACTCCAGATATTATTCCGGGAGAAAACAGCGCAGCCGGATTGATCGGATATTTCAGGAATATGAATATCGAAGCAAAGAAGTTTCTTATTCCCCGGTCGGCACAGGGAAGAGACGAGTTTATAAGATTCCTCGAAGAGAAAAATGCGCTGCCGCTACCGGTGAATATTTACAGCACAGTTTCTCCTGCATTGGAAGAAGCCGGCGAAAAAACGGAGAAGCTGTTCAATGCCGGCATTGATGTAATTGTGTTTGCAAGCCCCTCCGCATTCACTAATTTTTTGTCCATAACGGGAGACCGCGGAAAAGAACTTCTGGGGAAAGTTAATATCGCCGCAATCGGAAAAACAACCGAGAGTGAAATCATGAAGAATGGTTTCCTGGTCAATATTCTTCCGCGGGAGGTTTCACTGGAAGGATTGAAAAACTCAATAATTGATTTTTACCAAAAGGAGAAGCAGTGATTATAAAGAACGACCTTTTTCTGAGAGCCTGCAGGCGTGAAGAAACTGAAAGAACTCCCATCTGGGTGATGAGGCAGGCCGGCAGGTATTTAAAGGAATACCGGGCAGTCAGGGATCGATATGATTTTAAAACGATGTGCAAGACACCGGAAGTTGCCTCGGAAGTTACAATACAGCCGGTGGATTTAATGGGAGTCGACGCAGCTATTATATTTTCCGATATACTGGTTATACCGGAAGCCATGGGAATGAATTTTGAAATGAATGAAGGAAAGGGTCCGGTTTTCGATAGTCCCCTCAGAAGCTCTTCTGATGCTGATAAACTTAAAATTGTTGATCCATATAACGACCTGAAATATGTGATGGATGCAGTATCACTTACTAAAAAAGAACTTGACGGACGGGTGCCGCTGATTGGTTTTGCGGGTTCGCCATGGACACTCTTTACCTACATGGTTGAGGGAAAAGGGAGCAAGAATTTCTCGGTGGTTAAGAAATTTATCTATAACGAACCCGGGCTTTCTCATAAAGTACTGGATAAAATATCAGCCGTTGTGGCTGACTATTTATCGGCAAAAATTGAAGCCGGCGCTGATGCGGTTCAGATTTTTGATACATGGGGAGGAATACTGAACCAGGATAACTTTGAGGAATTCTCGCTGCAGTATATCGAAAAAGTAATTTCACTGCTGCAAAGAAAAAATGAGCCTGTTATCGTGTTCTGCAAGGGTGTTCATTATAAAACAAAAAAAATATTGAAGGCAGGGGCTGATGTTATCGGTCTGGACTGGACAATGGACCTCGGCAAGGTAAGAAAAAGAATAAAGGACAAGGCTGCCCTGCAGGGAAATCTCGATCCTGCAGTACTGTATGGAAACCCGGAATCAATAAAGGCTGAGGCAAAAAAAGTTCTTGAGCAGTATGGAGACGGAAACGGACATATTTTTAACCTGGGCCACGGCATGATGCCCGATATGAATCCCGACAACCTTAAGCTGCTTGTCGGTTTTGTGAAAGAAGAAAGCAGAAAATATCATTTGACTAAAAAGGATGCGTGAAATGTTTGAAGTTGATTTAGGCAAGTTTAAGAAATATGATAAACCGGGACCCCGGTATACAAGCTATCCAACTGCCCCGCAGTTTAATGATAACTTTACAAATGAAAACTACTTTGATGAAATTGTAAAAACAAATTACGGCAGCAGCCTGCCCGATCTTTCATTATATTATCACCTTCCTTACTGCGATACTTTGTGCTATTTCTGCGGCTGTAACATGATTATTACAAGAAACAGGGACCGGGTAAAAGAGTATACGAAATACCTTAAAAAAGAAATTGACCTGCTGAGATCATATATACTGCCTGACAGAAAAGTTGCCCAGCTGCATTGGGGAGGCGGTACACCTACTCATCTGAATCCAGATGAAATTGCCGACCTTGCCTCTTATATCAAAAATTCGTTCCGGTTTTCGGAAGATTCTGAGAACGGGTGTGAGATTGATCCGCGCGGACTTACAAAAGAACATATGCATGCTCTCAGGGATAACGGCTTTAACAGAATAAGCATGGGTGTGCAGGATTTTAATGAACAGGTGCAGAAATCCGTTAACAGGATCCAGCCCGAAGATATGACCAGAGAAGCGGTAAATTGGGTGAGGGAGCTCGGATTTCAAAGTATTAACCTCGACCTGATTTACGGACTGCCTTTTCAGACTGCGGAAAGCTTTGCCGGTACTGTGGACAAAATAATAGATATATCCCCTGACCGGATCGCAGTTTTTAACTATGCACATCTTCCATGGCTTAAAAAACATATGGGACTGATTCGTGCAGAGGATATCCCTCCGGCAGATGTGAAACTTGAAATATTAAAAAATACCATCGAACAGCTGATTTCCGCAGGATACATTTTTATAGGTATGGATCATTTTGCAAAGCCTGATGACGAGCTTGCAATTGCGTTTAAGGAAAAAAAGCTTTACCGGAATTTCCAGGGCTACAGCACAAATGCGGGCGCTGATCTGTATGCTATGGGAATTACATCCATAAGTCAGCTTCAGAATATTTATGCACAGAACTTCAAAACTGAAAAAGAATACTTTAAAGCACTGGATGATGAAAAATTCCCCATAGCCAGAGGTTACAGGCTAAATGATGATGATATACTAAGAAGATATGTAATTATGCGTATAATGTGTGATTTTGAGCTCAATTTTAAGAATGTAGAAGCCAAATTTAATATTAACTTCAAAGAGTATTTTGCCTGGGGCTTGAAAAACCTTGAAGAAATGACTAAAGACGGCCTATTGACCATAAGTGATGAAAAATTAAACATAAGTGATATGGGAAGGCTTCTAATACGCAATATTGCGATGAATTTTGATGGTTATATTGAGCGAAAAGAGGATACCGCAAAATATTCCAGGACAGTATAAAACTTTTAGCTCTTTTCTGAATCTAATCAGTAGAAAAAGTTTTAAAATATGACGAATATCCCGAATTTATTGGTAATATTTTCATATATTTGCAAGCTTGTGCATTTTGTTCTTTAAGGGAACAAAAATATCAGAGAATTGGTTTATATAGTAGTTTTCAGACAATATTTAAAGGAGTTGAGATAATTTGAAGATAACCAAGCAGTTCACCAACCGCGAAAGCAAATCTCTCGATCAATACCTCCAGGAAATTGGCAAAGTCGACCTCCTGACACCGGATCAGGAAATCGAACTGGCGCGCCGCATTAAGAAGAGCGACCGTCTTGCCATGGAGCAGCTTATTAAAGCAAACCTCAGATTTGTGGTTAGTGTTGCCAAGCAGTATCAGAACCAGGGACTTTCATTAGGCGATCTGATCAATGAAGGAAACCTCGGACTGATCAAGGCAGCACAGAAATTTGATGAGACCAGAGGATTCAAATTTATTTCCTACGCAGTCTGGTGGATCAGGCAGTCTATTATGCAGGCGATCTCCGAACAGTCAAGAATTGTAAGACTACCCCTTAACCGTATCGGTTCATTAAGTAAAATAGGGAAAGCTTACAGGGATCTTGAGCAGGAATATGAAAGAAAGCCTACTACTTCAGAGCTGGCACAGATGCTGGATATGAGCGCTGAGGAAGTTGCGTTTGCTTTACAGATTTCAGGGCACCATGTATCAATGGATGCACCGTTCGGCGGTGACGACGATAAGAACAGTCTTATTGATGTTCTTCCAAACGACGAACAGCCCTCTCCCGATCTGACACTTATGAAGGAATCTCTCAAGAGCGAAGTTGAAGATGTACTTTCAACTCTCACTGAAAGAGAAGCTGAAGTATTAAGACTTTATTTTGGACTCGACAGCGGTCAGTCTGCCACACTGGAAGAGATAGGCGACAGGTTCAATCTTACCAGGGAAAGAGTAAGACAGATAAAGGAGAAAGCTCTCCGCAGTCTTCGTCACGGCACCCGCAGCAGCAAATTAAAAATGTATTTGGCATAAACACTATTGTTTATGGTTTAAGGCTGTCAGTGATGACAGCCTTTTTTTGTTTTAAACATAAATAATGTGGTGCAGGGACAGGTCACACTCTGGTTTATGGAGCAGCTGGAAAGAAGACGTGACCTGTNNAATCTTCTTTATTCCGGCCTGCCCGCCGCATGAGGGTCACTTCGATACGACCTGCCTGCCGGTAGGCAGGTTCCCCTTCGGGGAACACTCAGTGACCGGGGGATTTTAGAATTTCATCATTTGGACAGGTTTGTATTTTGGTCTGATTGGGATCTTCCTCCGGCATTCACCCGGGATTGAGCCGGTGGTCCTCCGGCGGTCATAGCCAAAATGCCGGACCAGTGGCGGATGAATACCGGATCTGCAGGTGATTATATACGGGTCAATATCTAAATTAAATATAAACTGGGGGAATTATTTGTTAATAGTTCAATTTTTCTTCAATTCTCCCGATCAGATTCATAATCCTGGCGGCGTGATCCATCGAAGTTTCCAGAGTCCATTTACTGGTTTCATAACCGCTGCACACCACCCCTGCCAGGAATATATTCTCTTTGTTGGTCTGGTACGTTTCCGGATCAAAGCAGGGATGTTTCATTTCATCGTCAAGTATAGACACTCCTGCTTTTTCCAGCAGATCAAAATTTGTATGATAACCGGTCATTGCGAATACAAAATCATTCTCAATAGTAATGGTGCCGGCGGGTGTTCTTACCACAGCCTCTTTTTCCGAAACCGATACGAGCTCAGAATTGTAATATGCTTTTATAGATCCTTCACTGATCCGGTTCTCGATATCCGGCTTTACCCAGTATTTTATGCCCTCCTTTAACTCCGGCTCCCTCACAACCATCGTAACTTCCGCCCCTTTTCTGAATGTTTCCAGTGCCACATCCACTGCAGAATTGCCTGCACCCACAACAATTACCTTATGGTCTGCATAAGGGTGGGGTTCATCAAAATAATGTTTTACCTTTGGAAGAGTTTCCCCCGGGATATTCAGCAGGTTGGGATTGTCATAAAACCCGGTAGCAAATACCAGGTAGCGGCACCTGTATCTTCCGGCTGAAGTAATGAGTTCGGTGGTACTGCCGTTATGATTAAAATCCACTACCTCTTCATACGTTCTCACATTAAGCGACCAGTTGTTCTTTACTCTACGGTAATATTCCAGCGCCTCTCTGCGGGTGGGTTTGCTTCCGTGGGACACGAACGGAATATCTCCAATCTCGATCCTGTCCGAGGTGGAAAAGAAAGTCATATTTGTCGGGAAATGGTAAATAGAGTTAACCAGACACCCTTTTTCGATTATCAAGTGGGTATAATTCCGTTTGACGGATTCAATACCGCAGGAGATACCTACCGGTCCTGCGCCTATGATAATTATGTCAAAACTTTCAGTAATCATGATACATCCGGATCTTATTATCCAATAAAGATACTAAATTGGCAGAAAATAGGTGTGTCGGTTTCTGCTCCGGATATTGAAAATAATAAACCCCGGAAAATCCGGGGTTATTTAATATAAGATAAAGATTTACTCGATTATCTCGATTAAAGCTGAAGCCACGGTTTTGTTGTTTTCATCGAGAAGGAAAACCCTGTAAAAACCGGGTTCCTCGAATTTCAGATCGCTTTCATCATTCTTCCTGAAAAAGATATAACTCATATCCGGCTCAACGGTATAATCGAATTTTTTGTAGTATTCGAACTCGCCGGTTAGTTCATTGTATTTATCGAATTGAATATATACATCTTCAAGTCCAAGTTCGTTTGAACATTTGACCATTACAGTAAGGTAACCTGTAGTAAATCTGTCGCTTATATTTATTTCACCTTTTTTACTGTCGTACTTTTCGCAGAAATACAGCACCGGTTCACTTTGAGCAAGTGTAGTCGAATAAAAACCGTAAACAAAGAGCGACAGGAACAGAAACGATAAGAAACCGCTGGGCTTCATGGATTCTCCTTTGGATATAGTTAAATATATTGTTTAATTTTAATTGTTTGTCGACGATCCTTTTTAAATCCGGTATTCGGCCCTGAACATATAAAATTTGAAAAAAGGCCGTTGATAAAATAAAGGAATATAACTAAGGGAGAATTTTAATATATTTTTTCCACAAATGCACAAATTATTTCTGTAATTATATGAAATTTGAACATATCTGCTTCGACTTTGACGGAACCGTCATAGACTCCTTCCAGACCATATATAAGTGCACTCTACGTGCTCTCAGGCACTTTAATATTAATGACCATCTTGATGAACGCCGACTATATGATATGATAGGGTATCACTTTCTTGATATTTTTGAAAAACTGAATATTAACGTGACTGATGTTGAAGAGTTTATCGATGTATACAAGACATATTACTTTGACTATATTGATGATTCGGTACTCTACCCCGGTACCCTGGAAGTCCTTAATAAATTAAGAAATAATGGAATAAAAATTTCGTTATTAACTACCAAGGCACAGGATCAGACAGAAAAACTTATCGATCATTTTAACATAAGATCTTTATTTGATGCAGTTTACGGAAGAAGGAACGGAATGGCTATAAAGCCTGCCGCGGAACCTCTCCTGGCAATATGCAAAGAGCTTAATGTGACTCCGCTATCCACTTTAATGACAGGAGATTCCGATCTTGATATCCAGTGCGGGAAAAATGCAGGCACAAAAACATGTGCTGTTACGTATGGGTACAGAAAAAAGGATGTCCTTAAAAAAGAAGATCCGGATTATATGATTGATAAAATACCGGAGATTCTTACGCTGGTGCAGGATTAAAAACCTTCCCTTCAGAAGGGGAGTTCAAAGTTTCCCGGTCACTGAGTGTTCCCCGAAGGGGAATGTATCGAAGTGACC
>DJMM01000072.1 GCA_002435365.1 Ignavibacteriales bacterium UBA6490 | reverse complement strand
TTCTGCCGTGCCTGCCATATTACGGAAGACATATTGGCGGTATTCATATTATCAAGAATTGAGCGGATACGGGCTTTATTGGTTTCAACGGAACTGCTTCCGCTTATATACTCCCATGTAACAATCCAGATGCTGCGGAACTCTGTATTGCCGCCCTGGGCATAGCTTAAATTAAAAAAAAGGAAAAACAGGATTATCGTAGTAAGAGTTTTCATTTAATATAACCGATTGAATTATGAAATAAGTACACTACAATTTAAGGCACAATAATTTAAAAAACATAAAAATTTTCAACAATTATCAGTGCCCCGGAGTAATAAGTAATTTATATCTATAATTAAACTGATGACCGGTATTTCTGTTGGAATCGATCCCGGAAATATTTTTTTTGTCATTTATACAATGCAAAATGTTTTAAACTGTTTATTTTGAACCGGTCTTTATTTAATTTTAAGAAATTTCCGGGGTTAATTTACAGGATGATGTTTTGAGTTATAGTTTCGGTTTATAGCATTTTAATGGCAAAGAAAGAAAAAATAGAAATCAGGAAAAAGAAAGTGAGAATACCTGTTCCGCAAAAACCTCCCAAGACAGAGGAAGATAAAAAAGCGTACAACCGTAAGAAGGAAAAAGAAAAATTACGCAGGCAGACCGGCAATAATGATTGAAGCATCTCTAATAATTTCATACTATAAAAGAACCGATTATCTGGGTCTTGTTTTTGCAGGACTGGAAAAACAGAGTTTCCGGAATTTTGAGGTTATTATTGCAGATGACGGATCGGATGAACCGAATGTTCGCAAAATTGAAAATATGGGGACAAATTTTCCATTTAAACTTCTGCATCTCTGGCATGAGGATATCGGCTTCAGGAAAAACAGGATTCTTAACAGGGCAATAACTGCCGCGGCTTCCGACTACCTTATCTTTATTGACGGCGACTGTATACCGCATCCTGAGTTTATATACGAGCATTTTATAAATAAATCGGACAGAACCTGCTTAACAGGCAGAAGAGTGAATCTTTCAAAGAAAATAACGGGCAGCTTAACGGAAGATAAGGTTAAAGATGGTTATCCGGGGAAATCCCTGATTGCTTTATTCATGGACAGTATCTGGGGAGATACGAAAGATGCTGAAAAGGGGATATTTGTAAAAAATCCTTTTCTCAGAAATATCCTTAATAATAAAACCAGGGGCATCCTTGGCTGCAATTTTTCTGTAAACAAAAAAGATATGCTGGAAATTAACGGTTTCGATGAACGCTATACAGCTCCCTCGATCGGTGAAGACAGCGATATACAATACCGCCTTGAACTGAATGGCATAAAAATTAAATCTCTAAACAATATTGCGGTCCAGTACCACCTTTACCACAAACTGCAGGACCGTCCCCCCCAAAATCTTAGCTTATTCGAAGAAGTAAAAAAGGGCGGGAAAGCTTATACCGAGTACGGAATATTTTAAAGATTTTACTGTTAGTCAGATTATTGAAAACAAGGCAAACTCTTTCGAAGGCGAGCCGGGTTTTTTTAATGACGACAGTTTTTTCTCGAACCATTCNNTTATCTGAAAAAGCAAGGCGCAATCCGTCAGTAATAAACGATTTTGCAATAATCGGATCGGAAAACCTGATCATTCCTTCGCTTATATATTTGTTTGTAAGAAGATTCCTGATGGTTTCATCGTAGAAATCCGTTGCAAATCCAAGGCGTAACGCAAAGTTTTTCAGGATATCCTTTTCTGTTTCTGCCAGCCTGTTGTCTTTTTTAGCTACAATCAGAAGTCCCTTTAGATAGTTGCTTTTGTCCAATTCTGGTATTTTCATATCCACATTATTTATTTCAGATGGTTTAAGCTAAGCAAATTATCCTAATTGAAAAATTCAAATCATTTTCCCCTAATATGTGGTTATATTTAGCTGAATAATATGGATTATTTATGTTTCGTCAATTATGGTATTTTATAATTTTTATCTTTTCCTGCGTATCACTTCTGGCACAGGAAAATTTATCCTACAAAAACAGCTCCGGGTGGAATACTTTTTTTGAGCTTTCCGGGTATAAGGGTACTTCTTCCTATGACCAAACCCTGCAGTACTTTCAAAAGTTTGAAAATAAATTTCCGGAGGTAAGGATCATAAACTTCGGGAAATCACCCCAGGGCAGGGATTTATACTGTGTAATTGTTTCAAAGGATATGGCTTTTACACCTGAGGAAGTAAAATTAACCCGGAAACCCGTTGTGATGATTAATTCCGGCATACACGGTGGCGAGATTGAAGGAAAAGATGCATCGATGCTTCTTTTAAGGGATATCCTGGTAACCGGAGAAAAAAAATATTTGCTCGACAGTCTGACAATTCTTCTGGTCCCGATTTTTAATGTTGATGGTCATGAGAGAAAAAGCAGGTATAACAGGATAAATCAGGATGGTCCTGATGAAACGGGTTGGCGCACCACATCGCAGAATCTGAATCTTAACCGCGACTGGATAAAGGCAGATTCTCCCGAGATGAAGAGCATGCTTAAATTGTTCAATGCATGGCTGCCTGATTTTTTTATTGACTCTCATACCAGCGACGGTGCTGACTACCAGTACACAGTAACCGTGTCACTTGAAAAATACAGGAACATTTATAACGGAACGGCAGTCTGGAACAAGTACTCGCTTCTGCCATACCTTACAAAAGGAGTTACAGAACAGGGCTTTTTGATATCGCCGTATGTCTACTTTAAGAATGATATGCCCGACAGCGGGCTGGTGGAATTTCCTGCTCCTGCAAGATTTTCAACAGGGTATGCCGCACTTCAGAACAGACCGGCATTATTAATCGAAACTCATATGATGAAACCTTATAAGGAAAGGGTTTTTTCTACCCTTGCGGTTCTGAATACGTTATTGCAGTACGTCTATGAAAATCCCGGTAAGCTCCTCTTTCTTAATGCTGAGGCTGACAGGAAAAGCATCGACGGGTTTTTCTTTCAGAAAAAATATCTGCCTGTATCTTTTAAGACCACATCTGTCAAAAAGGAATTTTTATATATGGGAATAGAAGCTTTGCAGGATACCAGCTTTATATCCGGAAGGATGAAAACGGTATATACCGGGAAAAAATATGAACGGATGATCCCGTATTACGATTCTGCGGATGTTGTTGATTCAATAATTTGTCCGAAGGCATTCCTGATACCGAAAGAATGGAGCAGCCTGGTTGAAATACTTGATCTGCACGGTATTAAGAGCTATCCCTTACCGGAAGCGGGAGAATATAAAGTAAAGAGGTTTAAATTTAAGAAGGTTAAATTTTCACAGAATTCAAATGAAGGGCGGCAGAATGTTGATTTCGAATATGATACTTATTATGAAAAAACCGTTGTTCCCGCCGGAACTGTTTTTGTGCCCGCAGAGCAGAGAACGATAAGAGTAATACTTCATCTGCTGCATCCTCAGTCAGAAGATAGCTTTGTAAAATGGGGTTTTATGAATTCCATATTTGAAAGGAAAGAATATTTTGAGGATTATGTTATGGAGAGGGAGGCTGAAAAGATGTTAAAAGCGGACCAGGATTTAAAAAGGGAGTTCGAGGAAAAGCTTTCGTCGGATAAAGAATTCAGGGACAATCCTTACCAGCGCCTGAATTTTTTCTATGAGCGTTCACCGTATTTCGATAAAAATTACAGGGTTTACCCGGTAATGCTTATTGAATAGAAGAAAAGCCGGTGCAGCATGAAAATTCCTACACCGGCTTTTCAGAATAAATTATTTTTCTTTCTTTATCCTACACATCATAATACAGTCCGAATTCGTAAGGATGCGGCTGCAGAGCCATTGGTTTTATTTCCTTATCGAATTTATAAGTTATCCAGGTCTCAATCACATCCTCTGTAAAAACATCCCCTTTCAGCAGATATTCATGATCATCAGCCAGGGAATGAAGTGCCTCGTTCAGACTTCCGGGGGTGGAAGGAACACCTTTGAGTTCTTCCGGTTTCATATCATAAATATCTTTATCTAACGGATCTCCCGGATCAATCCGGTTCATTATTCCATCAAGACCCGCCATAAGTATTGCGGAAAATGCCAGGTACGGATTACAGGAGGGGTCGGGGCATCTGAATTCGACTCTCTTGGCTTTTGGGCTTGCAGAGTACATGGGTATACGTATGGCAGCGCTTCTGTTTCTTTGCGAGTATGCCAGATTAACAGGGGCCTCGTATCCCGGAACCAGTCTCTTGTATGAATTTGTAGTCGGGTTTGTAAATGCCAGGAGTGAGGCAGCGTGTTTTAAAAGTCCGCCTATAAAATAGAGAGCATTATCACTCAATCCTGCATAACCTCCTCCGGCAAATAAAGGTTTTCCTTTTTTCCACAAGCTAGTATGTACATGCATTCCGCTGCCGTTATCGCCATATACTGGTTTAGGCATATATGTAACTGTGCGGTTATTCTTCTTCGCGGTATTTTTAACAATATATTTGAACATAAGAAGCTGATCGGCAGCTTTCACAAGTTCCTGGAAACGAAGGTCTATTTCACACTGACCCCCGCTGGCCACCTCATGATGCTGTGCTTCAACTTCCACACCGGCATTAATCAGATTAACGACCATTTCATTTCTGAGATCCATAAGTGCATCGGTTGGAGGCACTGGGAAATAACCTTCTTTAAATCTTGGTTTATACCCCAGGTTTGGATTTTCCTCACGTCCGCTGTTCCATCTTCCCTCGATCGAATCTACCACATAAAAGCTTCCGTTTGGCTGTGAATCAAAGCGAACATCATCGAAAATAAAAAATTCGGCTTCCGGACCGAAGTATGCAGTATCAGCAATGCCTGTGGAACCGAGATAGGCATTGGCTTTCTGAGCAATGTTCCGGGGGCATCGTGAATATTTTTCATGTGTTGCCGGTTCATAAACGTCGCAGATAAGACTTAGTGTAGGTTCTTTAACAAAGGTGTCCACAAACATTGTTGACGGATCAGGAATGATGAGCATATCGCTTTCGTTTATAGCTTTCCAGCCCCGTATTGAAGAACCGTCGAAACCGAAGCCGTCCTCGAAAGAATCCAGTTTGAATTGCTGTGAAGGCACTGTAAAATGCTGCCACTGACCCGGAAAATCCATGAATTTAAGATCGACAAATTTTACATTATTTGATTTTATAAACCGGATTATTTCGTCTTCGGGACTAAAGTTTTTTGCCATAGTTATTCCTTTTAATTTTTAATATTAATGATTGTCGTTTCTTTTATGGTCGAGAGCACAAAGGTGGTTTTTGTAGCCGTAACACCAGGCCAGGATTGAATTTCACCCAGCAGTTTCTCCAGTGCTTCAGTGTTTTTTGCAATAGCCTTAAGCAGATGGGAACCTTCTCCGAGAACCGAATGGCATTCCAGCACTTCCGGAAGTTTTTCAACATGCTGTATTAGCGATTTATAATGCTTTGATGATTCCATTATCACCTGGATATAAGCCATTATATCATATCCGAAAGATTTCTTATCAAGATGAGCATAATATCCCTCTATTATTCCTTTTTCCTCAAGCTTTGCCAGGCGGTCGCTTACGGAGGGGATAGAAAGCCCTACGGCTTCGGCAATTTCATTTCTTTTGGTGCGGGCTTTCATCTGAAGCATATTAAGTATATTAATATCTAAGTCATCTAACATAATTTACCTTAATTATTTAAGAAAAACAGAATAATGACCGAATAAAATAAATATTTTATTTAATATTTACAAATTTTATAAAACCAGGAATTAACCTGAAAATCAGCTACCGGTTGACACCCGCTGTTTATTTATAGAATTAAGGCTGAAATTACCATGAAAGAGACGCGGTATTTTTCTATTTTTGTTAAAAAGATTTTCAGGTCGTAAAAATGATTACATATGATAGAGAACCCAGGATAAGCGTTGGGATTATTGCCGATTCTCAGATCACATTTGAACTGTACGGTGATTTTAAAATTACAGGCTTCCAGAAAACATTCAGCGGAAGGTTCGTCGCCGAAGTTCAGAAAAATAAAATTACTGCAACACGCGGGAATGAAAAATTTGATTTTGGTACCGACATCAGCATTGAGCCCATGGATCCAGGTGAAGAGTCTTTTCTGTTGAGGGATGTAATAATAGGTGTTCAGTTTCACTGGGAGCGGAAAGAGAAACAAAGATTCAAGGGAACGCTCAGGCTGCTTCTGATTGATGGTAAAATACAGGCCATAAATATTCTGCCTATCGAAAAATATCTGGTAAGTGTTATATCTTCCGAGATGAGTTCAAAATGTTCGCTGCAGCTGCTTAAGGCACATGCCATTGTTTCAAGAAGCTGGCTGCTTGCCCAGGTAAATAAATCAAAATCCCTGAAGGAAAAAAAATATACCACCGAGTTTGACAGTGCCGGTGAACATATAAAATGGTACGACAGGGAAGATCATAAATTTTTCGATGTATGTGCGGATGACCACTGTCAGAGATACCAGGGGATCACTAAAATTTTCACCGATGTTTCGGTAAGGGCCATAGATGAAACTTCAGGGATTGTACTTACATATGACGATTCCGTCTGTGATGCCAGGTATTATAAGGCATGCGGCGGATTAACTGAGGAATTTCAGAATGTTTGGGAACCAATGCATTATCCTTATCTCGAATCCGTTACAGATTACAAATTTGAGCCGGAAAATTTCAGTACTGATCATACCAGCGAAAAAGCAGCAGAGTTGTGGATAAAGGGAAATCCGCACGCCTTTTGCAACTCCTCCGATAAAAAAGTACTGTCTCAGATACTTCCCGACTTCGATCAGGAGACTACGGATTTCTATAGGTGGAAAGTAGAATATTCACAGCAGGAACTTAAGGAGCTCCTGATGTCGAAAAGCGGAATTGATTTCGGTGATATTATTGACCTGGTGCCGGTGGAAAGAGGCAGGTCATTCAGGATAATTAAATTAAAGATAATCGGAACCAGAAGAACTCTTGTTGTTGGCAAAGAACTTGAGATACGTAAATTTCTTTCTCCCTCCCACCTTTACAGCTCCGCATTTGTTGTGGAGAAAGAAAGAGTTGAAAACAATATTCCTTCCGGTTTTGTTTTTTATGGTGCCGGATGGGGTCATGGAGTTGGATTATGCCAGATAGGTGCGGCGGTTATGGCTGATAAAGGTTATTATTTTGATGAAATACTCTCGCATTATTTCAGAAATGCCAAGCTTAAGAAGATATATTAAATGAATATTTTATATTCCTGCCTTTCTGCAAGCTGGGGAGGCATGGAAATGTTTACACTTACCGCGGTTAAGCAGCTTCTGAAGCATAATCAGAAAGTGGAACTGCTTTGTCTTGCCGATTCCAGGATACATATTGAAGCCAACAATATGGGATTAATCATTCACCCGGTGAAAGCTTCCGGTTATTTCCATCCCTTGGCAGTATTAAAATTAGCAGGATTGATCAAAAGGAATAATTATGACCTTATTCATTCCCAGGCTTCAAAAGATCTTTGGGTTCTCGTTCCAGCATTAAAGTTGTACAAAAAAAATATTCCGCTTATTCTTACAAAACAGGTGGGCTCATTTGTTAAAAAGACCGATATTCTTCACCGGTCAATTTATAACCGGGTAACCCGCGCCATAGCGATAAGCAGGGTTATTGAACGAAATCTTATGGATACCACCCCCCTTGAGAAAGAAAAAGTTATGTTACTGCATAATGGAATTGATGTCGAGCATTTTGATCCCGCCAAAGGTGAGAGAAAAAAAGTGAGGGATGAATTTAAGATAGCTGATGGTGAACTGCTTATCGGAATGCTTGCCAGATTCAGTCCCGGGAAAGGGCATGAAGAATTTCTCTACTCTGCAAAAGAGCTTAATAAAATTTATAAAAATCTCAGATTCATGGTGGTGGGTGAGGCCAGCAGGGGAGAAGAGGAATACGCTAACCGGATAAAAAAACTTGCCTTGCAGTATGAATTGGGTAATTTGATTTTTACAGGATTCCGGAGTGATACCAGGGACGTCCTGTCTGCGATGGATATTTTTGTATTTCCGTCGCACTCCGAAGCCTTTGGAATTGCACTGGCTGAAGCTATGGCAATGGGGATACCTTCTGTATGCTCGGATTCCGACGGGATACTGGATATTGCGGTTGACGGTGAAACTTCCTGGCTTTTCAGAAATAAGGACGGAGGTGATCTTGTATTAAAAACAGAAAAATTAATTACCGATCCTGATACCAGGAAAATGTTTGCGGTAAATTCCCGGGAACGTGCAGTCAGGAATTTTGATATCGAAATTCTTACCGAAAAAGTTCTTGAAATATATGACCATGCCTTGAGTTCGCTACGCAGATGATAAATTTTTATTTAACCGTAATTAGTTATATTTTTTATTAATGATTTATAATAACACAGGAGGCTTGATGAAATATTTATATCTTATTATAACTGCTTTTTTGTTGTCAGCTTGTGCCGGATCAAAAATTGAATTTTCTTCTCTCAACCAGGATCCATGTAAGAATGAAACCAAATTGAATAATCCGGGGGAATTTCTCGGTGAAACCGTTGAAAATCTTACCGTTTATCAGCAGGGTGACCAGCTCTATGCATCGATGCAAGTAAGAACATACTGTACGGCAAGAATAAACTTCGATGTGGATAAGGGCGAAACCCTGATCCGGCTGAAACTTTTTAATGCTGGACCCGCAGCAGGAGATTGTGTCTGTCTGACAAATGTGACCACTTCACTTAAAAATGTTGAAGAGGGCACCTATAATGTCCAGATAACAAATAAGGACGGGAACAGACTGCTCGCACAAACATCGGTAACAGTTAAAGAGTAAAATTTTCTTGGAAGAGATGATTTATTAAAAATCATCTCTTTTTTACCCCTCCCATCCTTTCTCTTTTGAATCTTCTGAGTATAATGGCTAATTTGAACTATGGAATTTTAAAATGGAGATAATAATGCTGAAAGATATTACAGTATTTATACCTTACAGCGGTAACAACTATACAAGGGAAACTGTCCGGGAATTCAGAAATACAGGATTGGTTGACAAAATATACCTGCTTGCCCAGAGCGACATCGAACCTGCAGAGGGAGCCGAAATCCTAAGAACCGAAGGATTATTCAGCAGCAAAACGGTTAAGGAAATTGCCGAAATAAATAAATCCAGGTATATCGTCTTTGTAACCAGTGACGTACCGGTGAAACTGGGACAATTTTCTCTTGACCGGTTTGCCGCAGCCGCTGATTCAACAGGAAGCAGCCTGCTTTATTCCGATTATTATGACATGAAAAATGAGATCCGGACCCCGCATCCTGTAATTGATTACCAGATCGGCAGCATAAGAGATGATTTTAATTTCGGACCCCTGCTTTTTATTTCCAGGGAACACCTCATCGAAGCTTTGAAAGAGGATGGGAATTATAAATTTGCGGGACTTTATAACGCCCGCCTCGGTTTATCCCGGACCGGCGGAATTATCCGTATCCCGGAATACCTCTATTCAGCTGTTGAAGTTGATGTGAGGAAATCAGGCGAAAAACTCTTCGATTATGTAAATCCCCGCAACCGGGAAGTCCAGATAGAAATGGAAAGAGCCGCCACGGAGCATCTTAAAAAAACAGGAGCATATCTCAAACCATCCTTTTTAAAGGTAAGCGATGATGATGGAGCTTTTCCTGTTGAAGCATCGGTAATCATACCGGTTAAAAATCGGGTTAAAACTATTGGTGATGCTGTCACATCAGTGCTCTCGCAAAAAACAGATTTTCCCTTCAATGTGATTGTTGTAGATAATTATTCGGATGACGGAACCACCGAGCTGCTTCGCTCCCTCGCCGAAGAGGATAGTAAGGTAGTACATATTATTCCTGAACGCAAGGATCTGGGTATCGGCGGATGCTGGAATGAAGCCGCACATTCGGATAAATGCGGTAAATACTCTTCACAACTGGACAGCGATGACCTGTACCAGGATGAAAACACTCTGCAGAAAATTGTCGATCTGTTCAGGAAAGAAAAATGCGCAATGGTTGTCGGGTCATATAAATTAACAGACTTTCAGCTTAATGATATACCCCCCGGCGTAATAGATCATAAAGAATGGACCCCCGAAAACGGAAGAAACAATGCTTTAAGAATTAACGGACTAGGTGCCCCCAGAGCATTCTATACCCCGGTGCTCAGAAAAATAAAAATTCCCAATGTAAGCTATGGTGAAGATTATGCACTGGGTCTTGCAATTAGCAGATATTATCAGATAGGAAGAATTTATGATTCCATCTACGTCTGCAGACGGTGGGAAGGTAATTCCGATGCCGCCCTGTCAATCGAAAAACAGAACACCCATAATACTTATAAGGACAGGATCAGAAGCATTGAAATACTTGCAAGACAGAGATTCAATGTTATAAATTCTAAAGATAGAGTATGATTAAAACCAACTTTGCCATTATATGGAGTTTATAATTGAGTCTTGAAGATCGCCTGTTTAGTTTTCAGGCCGGAAACTATGCAGAAGCCGCAAAACGGCTGCTGGACTCCCAAAAGCAGTCGTGGGAACAATGCAGCCAGGGTTATGAATCGTTAAATTCTGTGCTGGTACGGCAGTTTGAGTTCGATGGTTTCAGCATAAAAGTCCAGTTCAATCCCGGACGACTGACTTCAAGTTCCGCGAAGGTTGATCCTAAATCAATTAAAGAAAGAAAATGTTTTCTGTGTATTGAAAATCTTCCGGATGGACAGAAAGGGATTCATTATAATAGTCATTACCTGATATTGTGCAACCCGTTCCCCATTTTTCCGGAACATTTTACAATTCCTGCAATTATACACAAGCCCCAGGCAATAACCGGATCGTTCATTGATTTATTAACTCTCAGCAAAGATATATCAGAAAGATATATTGTGTTTTATAACGGACCTAAATGCGGTGCTTCGGCACCGGACCACCTTCATTTTCAGGCAGGCAATGCAGACTTCCTGCCCCTGGTTTATGAATATCCCGCATTAAAGGAAAAATACGGAAAACCGGTTTTCGGGGGAAAAGATTTTGAGGTAGTTTATCTTAACGACAGTCTGCGCAATCTTATCATAATCGAAAGCAGATCACCGGAGCAAGCAGAGAAAACTTTTTCCGCGCTTTACAGGGAACTCCAGAGGATATCGCCTCCAGGCGAGGAGCCTTTAATGAATATTATATCCCTTTACGAAAAGAGTAAGTGGATAGTTATTGTTATACTGAGGGAAAAGCACCGGCCTGCCCGTTATTTTGAGGAAGGTGAAAACAATATTTTATTGAGCCCTGCTTCGGTGGATATCGGAGGCGTTTGTATTACTCCGCTTGAAAAGGATTTTAATAAACTAACAAAAGATGATCTTATCGGAATATTTAATGAGGTTACTCTTGAAGATAATAAGTTCAGCTTTGTTGCCGGAAATTTAAAGAACTCCCTTTAGCTGTCTGCGCAAATCAAATCCCATCAATATAAAAAAGACCCCATACTCCGCTAAAAGAACATAAGTGTATTCTGTCCATACAGGACTCATCGGAGTGAGGTTGCTTAAATTACTTGTGAATAACAGACTCATAACCGAGTACAAATTGTAAACCGGATTAAGCACTGCAATCCAGCCTAAATACCATGGATATACAGTAGTTGCAAATATTATGAACGCGGTCATTACCCATAAAACCCCCTTTGTAAAATCCCGGTATCTGTAAGCAATCAGACCTACTGAAAGTAAAAACATCAGCATGCATAATATCCTGGCGGACTCATTGCTCATAAACAGCTTCAGCAAATAGTAAACCGATGCGTTAAACTCCCATTTTTCAAGATAAAGCATAAGCATGCTGAATATATTTGTGTTAAAGGAAATGAACGGAAGATAAAACAGAACAGAGATAAGTAGGATCAGGAGCCCCATAAATACTGCTCTTCTAATTCCGGCTTTTTTAATAAGAAGCGGAAGTATGAATATTGGAAAGAATTTGGATAACACGGAAAAAGCAAGCAGTACTGTTGCTCCGAAATATTTTTCCTTTTCGAATAGATATACTGAGATTATGAAAAATGATATTCCGAAAACATCAAGATGTGCATTGACAAAATATTCCATTAAGGAAAGCGGAAGCCAGGCATAAAAAATTACATAAGCCGGATTTTTTTTCTTTAGGATTAACAGCTTCATCAAAAACAGCATTGTTAAAATTTCGAATATGAGGTATAATAATTTCAGACCCCATAACTCCTCACCTGAAATAAAATATGCCACGGTGAAAATTAACTGAGCGGCAGGCGGATAAATTGCCTTCTTTTCGTTATAGTGGATTTTTGAGGGAAGATCCGCGGAATGAAGGTGGATAAGCTCCGGACTGGACGGCTCATATTCATAAGGATTATAACCGTTTATAATTACTTTTCCCTCCCAGACATACCTGTAAGCGTCAGGTGATGTTGTCAGCGCTGCAGGAAACAGAATCAGCCGGAATACTATACCGGTTAGTATTATAACCAGGGGAAGGGAAAGGTTATCTTTTATTTTTAAGAGTTTTGAAATCAGGCTTGTAAACTTTTCCGGCAGACTGAAAGAAACAACATTTTTCCATATAAGATATACTGCAAGAAGATAAAGGAGAAAAGTTTCAAAATAGATGAAAATGTAGAGAGGTATATTCCCGTCTTTATTCAAATAAGTAAACTGGATTAAAAAAATTCCGAAAAGCAACCCGGTGAAGAAAAAAAGAAGATTAAACTTGTTCTTCATTTAATTAAACATTTCCCAGCTTACCCCAAAACGTATTCCCCGTGGGGGCATCGGGTAGAAAGGAACAATAAAATACTTCCTGTCCAGAAGATTTTCCCAGGCGAAAAAGATAATGGCCCTCTCCTGAATCTCGCCGGAAATAAAAAAGTTTAATGTAAAATCAGGACCCCCGGTATTGCCCTGGTATAAATAAAAATAGGAAGGTGAAAGGTTCAGGTTTCTTCTTCCGAAATAGGAAATGCTGAATCCAGCTTTCAGATCCAGGTTGCCGCTGAATAATGAATCTTTGTAATATGCACCGCCCGATATAAAAGCTGAAGGAAGTATGCCCGTCAGATCACTGTTGGCTTCTTTATAATAATCAATTTTTCCCTCGATCAGAATTTTAGTGATTTGAATATTCAGATCCAGGCTAAGTCCTTTTATTCCGGAAGGATACAATAACGGTGAGTTTATCCGCAGGATTGTGTCAGTGCCTGCATAATTAACTTCTCCATCCCTGGAAAAGTAATTTAAACCGGCTTTGAAATTACTCTGTCCGTATGAAATCCCGGCCTGGAAATTTTCAGCATAATCACTGAACAGCCTGCCTTTGAATTTTGAATAACCGGCATAAAACTTTGAATGTAGAGGAAGGGATATTACAACATCTCCTCCGAAACCGGAGTAATTCACCGCATCGATGATTTTTTCCCTGCTTATTTTATAAAATACCGAGGGATAAATCAGCGAGTCGAGCAGCGGGTAAGAAAGTACGGCGGCAACATTCAGCCTGTTAATAACCTGACTGTTTAAAGTGCGTTTGCCGGCAAAGCCTTTATAATCCGTAATATCTGCTGATTCGAAATTGGCAAGCAGCTTGAATATGAAACTATTTAAAATTAAATCCTGGTTGATTGATACGCCCAGAACTTTATCCTTGTATAAATTATCCAGGTAGCCGGAGGAGCCGGCTGTACCGTTCAGTTCAAACCTGTGGAAGCGGTAATAGACAGCGGCATCGGTAAAAAAATTACTGCCGAAGGAGCCAAGCGCTTTTAGATAGACAGAATGCCCGTAAGTATTATATCTCAGATCAGGATAAATAACCGGCGCAGATATCTCGTTATAAAGTGCCTCATAAAATCCTTTTTCATCAATCGTCATATTTACTACATCAATCCCTCCGGAAGCACCTGTATTTGTTGTTGAATAGGAATATCCCGTTATTAGATTTACATTATTGTTCAGCAGGTATTTTAGCTGCGCCCTTGCATTCCACTGGCCGAAATCTGTATTCAGATATCTTATATCTGCTTTTTTATTCGATATCTCGATAAAAAGGTTAAAGCGGCTGAACACTAGCGAGTTGAATATTCCATCGACAGATGCCTCACCATATGGTCCTTCGCAATACTTAATTCTCGTATAAGGTGCTTGCGACAAAAAATCCCTGCCGATGAAATTCACTGTTGTTAAATTGTTTTCAGTACCGTACAAAAAACCTCTTGGCAGAGGAATAACTTCCAAAGAATCTATATACTCTGTTTGAATCCTGTTAAGATCGAAAGGTATATCGGAATAATCATTCTCGCTTAATCCGTTTACAAGGAAAGAGCTTGTGGATGCTCCGGAACCATATATAGCGGGATTATTATGGGAACCTGAAAGTCCATGACTTATTTCGAAGAAGAAGGGGGTCAGGGAAAAAATATCAGCCGAATTAAGAAGGATTCTCCTGTAGAAATCCTTTTTATTAACAAATCTGCTGAAGCTGTAAAGCGGCTGCTGGTAGATAGGAATTATTACTTCAGGGGCAGCAAGAACCGAATCCTTCTGCACCGCAGCAGTATCAGTTAAAGCAAGTGAATCTGCAGATGCCTGGGTGCCAGTGATGAGACTATCTGCCGGAATAACCGCCATTACCGTATCATTTATCTGTGCTCCGGCAGAGACGGACATAGAAAAAAACAGAAGCAGAAAATATTTTTTCAATCAGCAAAATGTGTTTATTTAACACAAAAAATAGTTAAATATAAACTAAGCTACAATAAAGCAGAGGGTACGGGTTTACATAAAAATGCTCGGAATGCTGCCATCTGCCGGCTATAATACTTCTGAATGTGATGGCTGAGCTTCCTATGTATTAATTTGATCCTAATTGGGGACTGATCTGATTCTGATCCCATTCTAACCCGATTCTGTTCCCATTTTTTCCGTATCAAAATAAGATCAGAACCGGGAGATTGTCACATTAAATTGAGGCCGGGAACCGGATCATATACTTATTCCGGTATAAAAAATTTTCATATCATACCGGCGGAAAGCTATAATCCAGTTAAGTAATTTTCCCTACTGTCTTATTGAAGCCCTTCTGGAGCAGGTGTTGAGCAGGTCATAGCAACGGCATTTATTTCATTTTTTCCTGAAATTTTATTTGTTAAGTATTAAAAAATTTTTAACTTCACTACTGGATTATATAAACATTCACATGAGGTTAAAACTATGCCGAATAAATCATTGACCAAATCTCAGATTTTGGATCACATAGCCAAAAAGACCGGAGTAACAAAAAAGCTTTCCGGTCAGTTTTTGGATGAACTAGTTACACTTGCTTATAAAGAAGCAAAGAATTCTTTTGTTCTGCCTGGATTAGGAAAACTTGTAGTTTCTAACAGGAAGAAAAGAGTTGGCAGAAATCCCGCCACAGGCGAAACTATGGTAATTCCTGCAAAGAAAGTTTTAAAATTCAGAATTGCAAAAGCAGCAAAGGATGCAGTTTTACCCTCAAAAAAGTAAACTCATCGTTTTAGTTTAAACGGTTATTGTTAAAAACAGTAACCGTTTTTTGTTTTAAACCATCAAGGGAATAAATTACTGTTACTTCCAAAACCTGTAATTTGGGGGAGAGCTGCGAGTCATTACTGGGTCAAATCATTTTAAAATGAATCGGTATTATTAAAAAAACTCAACTCGCTGCTGTGCAGATAGGGAATCTTATTGTAAAAAATATTAAATTAAAAGAATATTTTTTAGAAGGACTGAATTATGCAAATTTGTATCTTCGAGGGCATTAACCACGAACAACTGGAGCCCTTAAGTTTCCCCAGACCGGTTTATAATCTGTTATCCGGAATTACTAACCTGAAAAACAAAATCGCCCGCTCATATCCGGGCGTAAAATACAGTCTCCACTGCAGACCTTACCTGGTGCCATTTCTGAAATCAAAATTCGGTGAAGATGAAGTAAACAACATCAATGATACTGAATGTCTTTTTATCAATGGACGCGCTCTTGCACCTGATAATCTTGCGGAAATCATTCCCATCAATGATGATCAGGATAAAATATATATGAATGATGAAACAATTGTTGCGGCCCGTGTTTCAGGCAAAAAGCTTGATGAACTGCGGATTCACATGCAGGACCTGCTGACTGAAGGCGATTTCGACGGACTGCCACAGGAAAAGGTGGACATTAAAACCATAAATTTCCTGCATGAACTTATGAATCTTAACGGCCAGGAGCTTATCAGAGATTTCAATTATTATGTTCACAGTACCGACCGCGAAAAAAAGATGATAAAGGGAAAAGTATTTGACGGTGCGCATCTGATAGAGAAAGCAAATATCTACATTGAAGAGGGAGCCATGGTTTATCCCGGTGTTGTCCTGGATGCCACAAAGGGCCCCATTTTTATAGACCGGAATGCGCAGATTCTTCCAAACTGCTTTGTGCAGGGACCTTCATACATCGGTGAATCTTCGATTGTAAAGGTCGGCGCCATGATTTATGAAAATGTAAGCATCGGAAAAATTTCCAAAGTCGGCGGCGAAGTGGAAGACACGGTCTTTTTCCCTTATTCCAACAAGCAGCATGCCGGATTTATTGGGCATGCATATATCGGAAGCTGGGTTAATATTGGCGCAGATACAAACTGCAGTGATCTGAAAAATAATTACGGACCGGTTCGATTCTACAATAACGGGGATATGGTCAACAGCGGTCTTCAGTTTTTAGGACTGACAATGGGCGATCATTCCAAAGCAGCAATAAACACTATGTTCAATACGGGAACCATCGTTGGATTCTCATGTAACATTTTTGGTGCCGGTTTCCCATCTAAATACATTCCCTCATTTTCCTGGGGAGGTGCAGACGCCATTACTACATATGATATTCATAAAAGTATTGAAACTGCCAAACGAGTGCTGGCTCGCAGGAAAAAGACTATGAATGAAGCGGAAGAAAAATTATTTCATAAAATATTCGACATAACCCAGAAGGAAAGAAGAAAGAGGGGTTATCCTTATTAATGCCACAGTTTGAGGAACATAAAGTCAGGGATCTGTATGAAGGAGTTCGCGGTGTAGCCGTAAAAGTTCTGAACAGGGTTGAACGAACTGATTCCTATCTTGATAAACTTCTTGACTCCGAATTGAAAAATTCGGAGTTAAGCAGTCAGGACAAAGCATTATTATTTGAAATAGTGCACGGGGTTGTAAGATGGATGGGCAGATTGGATTGGATACTTAACGGTTTCTACAAAGGCCAGTTTTCCAAAGCCATTCCTAATCTGAAAAACGGACTTCGTGTAGCACTTTATCAGATAATGTTCCTTGATAAAATACCCGATCACGCTGCTGTTAATGAAGCTGTTGAATTTGTGAAGCGGCTGCAGGGGCAGAAGCCCGCAGACCTTACAAACGCCATTCTTCGAAATATTATCAGAAACAAGAATGCTATCCGCTATCCGGATCCTGAAGAAGACCTGCCCGGATATATTGCAGCTTATTATTCGCACCCCAGCTGGATGGTCAAAAGGTATCTTGAAAGATTCGGAAGAGAGGAAACTGAAAGACTTCTGGAATCCAACAATGAGCGCCCTCTGCTTACCTTGAAAGTAAATACTCTCAAAACCAGTCCCGAAGAATTCAAGAAGCTGCTGTCCTCGGTAGGACTCAAGTATAACACCGGAAAGTATCTTACTGAATATATAAAACTTCTGAACCTCAGTAATATTACCCAGTGGAAGTATTTCGCCGAAGGCTATTTTGATATTCAGGATGAAAGCGCAGGTTTTGCCTGCCGGCTTCTTGGTGTGCAACCAGGCATGAGGGTACTCGATCTTTGTGCTGCCCCGGGCGGGAAAGCTTCATATATTGCTGCGTTGATGAAAAACCTGGGTGAAGTAGTAACACTTGATAAATATGAAAGCAGGATCAAGATCCTGCAGAAGAATATTACCCGTCTCGGTTTTGACAATGTTAAAATTGTTGAAGAAGATGCTTTAAAATATGAAGACAGTGAAGGCTTCGACAGGGTGCTTGCCGACGTACCATGCTCGGGTACAGGCACGCTTTCTAAAAAACCGGATATCAAATGGAAGAAAGATCTCCTGGATGTAAGAAAATCTGCTGCTCTTCAATATGAGTTTATTGAAAAGGGGGCTTCACTTGTAAAACCGGGCGGTATACTGGTATATTCAACATGTTCCATTGAACCCGAGGAAAATTTTGAAATTGTAAAGGCTTTCCTTAAGGATCATCCTGAATTTACACTGCAAAATGCGGGAGGGGATGTTCCACAGGAAGTTATTGACGAAACAGGATGTGTACAGACACTTCCGCATCTTCATAATACCGACGGAGCTTTTGCAGCTAAACTGGTTAAACAAAAATAAAAATGATATGCTGACTAACTTTGCAGAAGAATTGAAGGCATTGCGTCTTTCCAAAGATTTAACATTAAAGCAGATTGCTGTTAAAACCAGGATTGACTACAAATTTCTTGAGGCAATGGAATCAGGCGACTTTGAATTTCTGCCTGAAATTTATGTGAAAGCATTTCTTAAAGATTACCTCAAAGCCCTGGATGCTGATCAGACAGTATATCTGAAAAAATATGATTCAGCCAGGCATGGAAAGGAATTTGAAGTGAAGGGGGAAAATGTGCAGGCAGGGGAAAATGAAACAAAGGAACAGGAGGACCTCAAAGAGCATCAGCCGCTATCTTCATTCGATGCAATAAGAAAATTCAAGCGTCTTGAAGAGGAGGGTACAGCCTCTAAAAAAAGAAAGACCAGGATTTATTATTACGTTGCGACTTCTGCGGTTTTTGTTGCGGCGGTTTTATATCTGTTTTTCTTCAGCGGCGAAGAGGAACTTATAGTGCCGGAAAAATCGTGGGAAGAAGTTGTCGGTGAACCTGTGGCTGGCGGAAATTCTGAGGACCAGACAACATCAGCAGCTGATATCGGTTCTGCAGATTCACTTAAGCTTACAATAATGGCATCCGATACTTCCTGGATCAGAATTATGATTGATGATTCAAGAACCGTGGAGTTTCTTCTCTTCCCGCAGTCTCAAAAATCAATAAAAGCCTCTGATAACTATAAAATTCTTTTTGGTAATTCCGCAGTAATTAAACTTGATCTGAACGGCAGACCTTTATCTCTTAAATCAAGAAGCATTGTACAGAGGGTGCTTATCGATTCCAACGGTGTTTCCGAACTTGAACAAAGCAGTGTTAAGGAATAATGTCAAAGAAGGCACAGGAAAGGATAGAGGAGCTTAGAGAAAAAATTCGCAGGCACGATCATAATTACTATGTGCTTGCCCAGCCCGTAATCAGCGACCAGGATTACGATTTCCTTATGAAAGAGCTTGTCAAGCTCGAGGAAGAAAATCCTGATCTTGTTACACCCGATTCTCCTACCCAGCGTGTGGGGAAGGATCTTACCAAAGAATTCAGACCGGTCAGCCATAAAATCCCGATGCTCAGTCTTTCAAATACTTATGACGAAGAAGAGCTTATTGATTTTGACAGAAGAGTAAGGGAAAATCTGCCGGAGGGGGAATGGCCTGAATATGTGGTCGAATTTAAAATTGACGGCGCTTCAGTAAGTCTGAATTATGTGAACGGATTGCTTAAAACAGCTGCAACCAGGGGAGACGGCCTGACCGGTGAAGAAATTACTGCGAATGTAAGAACCATCAGATCTGTTCCTTTAAGGCTGAACGTAAAGAAGAATACTAAATACTCGCTTGATGATATTGAAGTAAGAGGCGAAGTATTTATGAAGATAAAGGATTTTGAAAAGCTCAACAGGGAAAGGGAAACCGCGGGCGAAAAGTTATTTGCCAATCCCCGCAATTCAACTGCCGGTACTTTAAAGCTTCAGGATCCGTCGCTGGTGGCTCAACGCAGTCTTAATTTATTTGTATACTCTTTAATAAGTACTGAAGAAGAGCTTAACTCCCAGTATGATAATCTGCAGATCCTCAGGGAACTTGGATTCAATGTAAATCCGGAAGTGCACCTATGTAAAAGCATAGCTGAAGTAATCGACATATGCAGAACACTGGAAGGGATGAGAAGCTCCCTGGATTATGAGATCGACGGTGCCGTAATAAAGGTTAATTCGTTATGGCATCAGAGGATAATCGGAAGTATTGCAAAATCGCCGAGGTGGGCAGTTGCATTTAAATTCAAGGCCAAGCAGGCATTTACAAGATTAAACAGCATTATATGGCAGGTGGGTCGAATAGGCACATTAACTCCGGTTGCTGAACTTCAGCCTGTATTTCTGGCAGGATCGACAATCAGCCGGGCCACTCTTCATAACTTTGATGAAATTTTGCGCAAGGATATTAGGGAAGGTGATAAGGTTGTAATTGAAAAAGGCGGTGATGTAATTCCGAAAGTTGTAGCAGTAATAATGGATGAACGTTCCCCCCAAAGCAAACCTGTAAAAGCCCCGCGATTATGTCCGGTCTGCTCTTCTGTTTTATTTAAACCGGAAGGGGAAGTTGCTTTTTACTGTGAGAACAGCGAATGTCCCGCACAGGTGAGAGGACGCCTGGAACATTTTTCTTCCAGGGGAGCTATGGATATTGAAGGTTTGGGTACTGCACTTATAAACCTCTTTGTAAAGCTTGGATACCTTAAAATATATCCTGACATATATGAGTTAAAAAGCAAAAGGGCTGAGCTTGTAAAAATCGAGCGGCTGGGAGATAAGAGTATTGACAACTTGCTCGGCAGTATCGAAAAAAGTAAGGAAAAGCCCTTCCACAAAGTTTTATTTGCCCTTGGAATTAGATATGTTGGCTCAGGTGCTGCAAAAAAACTTGCAGATCATTTCGGTTCAATAGAAGCATTGATAGCAGCATCGGCCGAGGAGATCGAGCAGGTGTATGAAATTGGAGAGAGCATCAGCAGCAGCGTAAGAAAATTTTTCTCGGATGAGCACAATATTCATAACATTATGAAGCTGAAGGAACATGGTTTAAAATTTGAGTCGCAGATAGTTGTTTCCCGCAATTCGTTTTTCGATAACAGGGTTTTTGTAATTACCGGTACGTTAAGTTCGTTATCGCGTGAAGATGCCTCGGAAAAAATTATGAAACTGGGAGGCAAGGTAACATCATCAGTCAGTAAAAAAACCGATTATCTGATAATGGGGGAAAACCCGGGTTCCAAATTTAAGAAGGCTGAATCTTTAGGAGTTAAAATTTTAACGGAGGAGGAATTTCTGAAGAACTTAGGAGAGATCAATTGAAAGTACTTGATACCATAAAAAGCAGGCTGGCCCTGGCCTTTGCCGATAAAGCATTGAAAACCCGTCATGGAAAATCTCTCCCGGTAACAGAGTTTTTTAAAAAATCATTTACTTTCCTGGTGATTATGCCGGAGGATGAAAATGATTTTCAGCATAGCTTTGAAGTGCTCAGATTTCTGGATTCTCACCGCAAACATTCCACTATTTTTACAAATGATTTCAGGATTAACCTTCTGCCTTCGGCATTCAGACCCCGGGCCATAGATTTCTCGGTTGATGATAAAACAAAATTCAACCTTCCCTCAAAAAAACTTATTATGAGACTTAATGAGATTTCAGTTAATGCGGTTATTGACCTTAACAGGGATGAGAACCTGTTCTACAGCTATTCGATGAATATGGTAAATGCGCTCTTCCGGATCGGATTTAAAAAACCGGGATCAGATAAATTTTATAATATTCAGATAAATGCGAAGGAAGGGCCGCCGGAAGTTTCTTATAAAAATTTCTTAAATTGCCTTCAAATGTTTTAAGGATTTTACATGAACTTTGAAATTAAAAAGGAACACGGAATTACGATCTTCAGGCTTAATGAAAAAAGGCTGGATACAAATATATCCGGCCTTGTAAAAAGCGAGTTTACACATCTGGTTAAAGCTGAAGGAGTAAATAAACTTGTTGTAGATATGAGTGATGTGGAATCCTGCGACAGCTCTGGTTTGAGTGCAATTCTGGTGGCTAACCGTTTGATTAATTTATCCGGCGGCAAAATACGTATCGCCGCACCCTCGGAAAAGGTATACAACTTGATCAAGATTACACAGCTAGACAGGGTACTTTCTGTTTGCAGAACTGTTAGTGAGGCTATTGACCAGTTGAGCAGGGAGTAGCATTGGGAGGGAGCACAATTGACTATATTATTATCGGCTGTTATCTTATCGGAATCGCTGTCTATGGCATTGTTTCCGGGGGCAGACAGAAATCAGTTAAGGATTATTTCCTCGGCTCAACAAAAGTCCCCTGGTGGGCGGTCTGCTTCTCGATAGTAGCAGCAGAAACAAGTACCCTTACTTTTATTTCAATACCCGGACTTGCCTATGCAACCAACCTTAATTTTCTGCAGGTTACTTTTGGTTATCTGATCGGAAGAATTGTGGTAGCCTTTGTTTTTCTGCCTGCCTACAACAAGGGCGAATTAACAACCGCATATTCGTACCTTGAAAACAGGTTCGGTATAAAGACACGTTCTTTTGCCTCCATTGTTTTTCTCTTTACCCGCACTGCTGCCGACGGAGTCAGGCTTTTTGCTACGGCCATTCCCCTTAAGCTTATGCTTGATATCAACTATCCTGTTGCGATAGTTATTATTGCCATAGTTTCACTTGTTTATACATACACCGGTGGTGTAAAAGGTATAATATGGGTGGATGTTGTTCAGATGTTTATATATATCGGCGGAGCTGTAATTGCAGCATTCTTTCTGGTCTATCTTATCCCGGGAGGCATAAATACTGTATTTTCAGCAGCAGAAGTATCAGGTAAATTATCCATATTCAATTTTGGATTTGAGAATGGAATATCAGGCTTCTTTCAACAGCCTTATACCCTGATCGGTGGATTGATAGGGGGGGCTTTTTTATCCATGGCATCACACGGTACCGATCAGCTTATCGTTCAAAGGCTGTTAACCACAAAGGATCTTAAAGCCAGCCAGAAAGCCATTATCGGCAGCGGTGTAATAGTAGTCATACAGTTTTTCATTTTTCTTCTGGTCGGAGTGATGCTGTATGCTTATTATGGTCCCACCGGTATGAAGACAGATGAGATTTTTCCTTTCTTTATAATCAAGCAGCTTCCCGCAGGCATTACAGGTATAATAATTGCGGGATTATTTGCGGCGGCCATGTCAACCCTGGCAGGTTCAATGAGCTCACTGTCATCTTCCACAGTGCTTGATCTTTATATGCCGCTTACCGCTTCCCGGAAAGACGAGCAGAGTAAACTTAAGCTATCAAGATATATTACTGTTTTCTGGGCGGTAATGCTGATTCTTGCCGCGGTATTTTTTATGAACTCATCCACTGCAGTGGTCGAACTTGCTCTCAGCATTTCTTCTTTTACATACGGGGGCCTTCTGGGAACATTCCTCCTTGGTATTCTTGTTAAAAAAGCCAGGCAGGAGGATGCACTTGCGGCTTTTATGGCCGGGATATTTATAATGATTACTGTTATCAGCTTAAAAATCGTTGCATGGACCTGGTTTACTATTATCGGCGTCGCAGCAACTTTGATTATCGGCGGGCTGCTGTCCGTCCTCTCCAATAAAGAACGAATAAAATAAATTATCTTAAGGATAATACATTGAACATCATCGACTACCTTATAATATTCGGATATTTCCTGATATCAATCAGCATCGCGGTTTATTACTCTCGCCGGGCAGGCAAAAGCACCGACGAATTTTTTCTTTCCGGCAGAAACCTCCCCTGGTATCTGGCCGGATTATCAATGGTGGCTACAACGTTTGCAGCAGATACCCCCCTGGCTGTTACCGAACTTGTAGCAAAAAACGGAATTGCCGGAAACTGGGTATGGTGGAATTTTGCCTTCGGAGGCCTGCTTACAGTTTTCTTCTTTGCTAAATTATGGCGGCGCGCAGGAATTATGACGGAAGCAGAGTTTGCTGAAATAAGGTATTCAGGAAAACCGGCCAGATTTTTAAGAGGATTCCGTGCCCTCTACCTCGGTTTCTTTATGAACCTTATTATTATGGGATGGGTTAATAAGGCTATGACTTCCATCCTGATTGGTATGTTCGGAATTCCTGAATCGGATGTGATAATATACGTGTTCGGGTGCATGCTGCTGGTTGCCGTTTATTCCGCTATGTCCGGCCTGTGGGGCGTAGTTGTAACCGATGCATTCCAGTTTATTCTTGCCATGACCGGCTGTATTATCCTTGCAGTAATTGTCGTTAATTCACCGCAGGTAGGGGGAATGACAGGTATGCAGGAAAAACTGCCTGCTTTTGTATTTGATTTCTTCCCGACGATATCAGATATACAATCGCTGGGCGGAGCTTTCGCTCTTACCGTTGCCTCTTTCCTTGCCTACATCGGAATAATCTGGTGGGCTAGCTGGTATCCCGGTGCTGAACCCGGAGGCGGAGGATATGTAGCACAAAGAATGATGTCGGCAAAGGACGAGAAACATTCAATGTTTGCAACACTATTCTTCCAGATAGCACATTATGCAATAAGGCCATGGCCCTGGGTGCTTGTTGCAATAGCTGCCCTTATCCTTTATCCTGATCTCGGAGACAGCGAGAAAGGGATGGGATACATATATGCTATGAACGATTTCCTGCCTGTCGGTTTAAAGGGACTTCTGGTTGCTGCCTTCTTTGCAGCCTATATGAGCACCATTGCTACTCAGCTGAACTGGGGAACCTCATATATTATAAATGACTTCTACAGGAGATTCATGAGTCCCGGTAAAAATGAGAAGCATTATGTCGCTGCATCAAGAATAACTACAATGGTACTTATGGTAATCTCGGTTGTGGTTACACTGTTCATTACCAGGATATCGGGAGCATGGACATTCATAATGGAAGCGGGGGCGGGGGTCGGCCTGGTTCTTATCCTGAGATGGTTCTGGTGGCGGATAAATGCATGGAGCGAAATTTCGGCGATGATCACACCGTTTATTCTGCTGCCCTTTGTTAAGTATGCAGGTATTGAATTCCCGTATTCACTCTTTTATCTTGTAAGCATCACAACCGTGGTCTGGTTAATTGTAACTTATTTAACAAAACCTACCGAAGACGCAGTGCTGGAATCTTTTTATAAAAAGATTCATCCCGGCGGTGTGCTCTGGAAAAAAATTTCCGACCGCCTGCCTGATGTTAAAAGCGACAGCGGATTTCTGAAAATGTTTTTAAACTGGTTTGCCGGGGTTGTTCTGGTTTATTGTATGCTGTTTGGAATAGGAAGTATTATTTTTGGTGACTTCACCAATGCATTTTTATACCTTGGCGGTGCTGCCGGGGCGGTTCTGGTTATTTATATTAATTTCTCAGGTGAAAATGCAAAGGAGGTATTAAAGTAAGGAATGTCAAAAGGGAATCTTCGCGATATTGAACTGATTGTGATTGATATTGACGGAACCCTCATCAATGATGAAGGGAAGATTGCTGAAGAGACCCGGCTTCTGGTTAATGAACTGCAGCATGATGGAGTAAAATTTTCCCTGGCTACAGGCAGACTTCATTCTGCAGCTACAAAGTTTGCGAGAGAGCTCAATATAAATATACCGCTCATTTCACTGGATGGATGCCTGCTGAAAAGTTTTCCCGCCAACGAAGTTCTTTATGAATCCTACGTTAAGGCAAAGCATGTAAGAAGAACAATTGAGCTTGCAGATCAGTGCCTTCTGAATATCTGTCTCTGCCATGCCGATGCAATTTATTATACGGAAAATAATTCCGTCATTCCCCGTATTACCGAAAAATTCGGGGCAAGATTTGAACTTGTTGAATCATACGATAATTATCTCGACGGAACACTGGAAGTGCTGATGGCTGCCGAAAATATTGGTGCCGCAAAATATGTGCTTGATAAAATGAGCTTTCCATACTGCACCGGACTGAATAAGTCTTTTTTCAGGTCGCACTCTTATGATCATGTCTATTACCTGGAAATCAGAAGAAGCGGTTCATCAAAAGGAAAAGGCCTGCAGAGACTGTTTAAATATCTTAATATACCCGCACAGAGAACTGCTGTGGTGGGGGACTGGTTCAACGATCTTAGTCTGTTTCAGAAGAAAACAATCAATGTAGCTGTGGGCAATGCTGTTGCCGAATTGAAAATAAACGCCGATATTATTACTTCAAAAACAAATAATGATGGAGCCGTAGCAGAATTTCTGACTATGGTTTTAAATTCAAAGAGATAATTATGACAGCTGGAGAATCCCGGATAAAAGTAAGCCTCAGGCTAAAACTGCTGATAGGTATCGCAACTGTATTTCTGATTGTTTTAATGTTTCCAAAAGGCGAAGCTATCGAGTTTGAGGTAATCGAAGGAACTATCTGGATACATGATGACCTGATAGCACCTTTCAGCTTCCCGGTTAAAAAAGATCCCGAATTATATAAAGCCGAACTTAAATTAGCCGCGGAAAGCGTTTACCCCATATTTGTGGAGGATGAAAACAACTCACGGATGCTTGATTCGCTTGAAAGATACAACAGCTTTCTGCTTAGAAACCTCGACAGCTCAATTAAATCCGGTGCTTCTCTAGATCTGAACCCTACCTTCCTGAGCCAGAAATCTTTCGCTGAATTCAAGGAACAGCGCACCCAGGAAAAAAATCTCTCGTTCCGGAAAAACCTGAGAATGAAAGATTATTTTGCGGTTGTGCGAGGTGCACTTGCTGCAGTCTATAAGGAAGGGGTAATAAGCACTAATGATCTTAATCTTAAGAAAGACAGCATCGCTGTCAGAACCGGGAACATCGACCGTATTGCAGTGCTTGAAAATTTTTATTCCCCGGAAAGAGCAAAGGAAGAGGTTAGGAGTTATATATTCAGCAGAAATTTCAATGCGGAAATGGAAAGTGCGCTGTCCGAGTATGCCGTGCGCTTTGTTGTTCCTAATATCGTTTATAATGAAAGACGTACCAGGGAAGAGATAGACGAGGCACAGTCGAATGTTTCAGAGTATTCCGGAATTGTAAATGAGAATGAACGGATAATTGCTAAGCACGACAGGGTGACCAAGGAAGCTAAATTAAAAATAGAATCGTACAAGGAAGCAAAAGGGGAAACCATCGGAGAAACAGGCCTTATCTTCCAGTTCGTCGGCAAGGTGCTGCATATTTCTTTTCTCTTAACACTGCTTACAATTTATTTTTTCCTGTTCAGGAAGAAAATTTTTCACAATAATTTAAAAATTCTGCTGATCGCAATTAACTTCCTTATAGTTGCCTTCATGGCTTTTCTTATAAATAAAATGGAAGTAGCTGCTCCGGTTCACTACCTGATTTTTATACCCGCATTTTCGATGCTGCTGACTATAATTTTTGACTCCAGGGTCGGCTTTTACTCAACAGTTATAATGGCCTTTATTGCAGCCGCCCTGCGGGGGAACGATTATACGTTTGCCGCAACAGCACTGTTTGCAGGTGCCCTGTCAGTTTACACGGTAAGGGATATTAAAAACCGTTCGCAGATATTCAGATCTTTTATATTTATTCTGATTGCCTATGTGGTAACATTGTTTGCATTCGGACTTGAACGTTTTGCAAGTATTGAATCGATGCTGCTTGATCTTGCCTTTGCCGGAACCAATGCACTCGTTAGTCCTATACTTACATACGGACTGCTTATTTTTATCGAAAAATCTTTTAAGATTACAACGGATCTTACTCTGCTGGAGCTGTCGGACTTCAACAGGCCGCTGCTGAAAGAGCTTGCGCGCAGAGCACCGGGAACATTTAACCACTCCATGACAATGAGCACCCTTGCAGAAACCGCTGCCGAAAAAATTAACGCAAATCCTCTGCTTGCCAGGGTGGGCGCATATTATCATGATATCGGAAAAACAGTGCTGCCGCAGAATTTTGTAGAGAACCAGCTCGACGACAGGAACATACATGAAAACCTTTCTCCCGAAGAAAGCGTTAATATGATAATCAATCATGTTAAGGGCGGTGTTGAACTTGCTAAAAAGAATAATCTGCCCCAGGAGATAATTGATTTTATTCCCATGCACCATGGTACCACAATTATCCAGTATTTTTATGATAAAGCGCTTAAGCTTTACGGCGCGGAAAACGTACCGGTGAAAAATTATCAGTACCCGGGTCCTAGACCGAATACAAAGGAAACTGCAATCGTTATGCTTGCAGACAGCTGTGAGTCAGCCGTACGTTCAATCGAAAATCCTGATCCTGCAAAGGTTGAGAATGTTATAAATATGATAATCAAAACCAAGGTTGAAGAGGGACAGCTGGATGAATCGCCCATTACCTTCAGCGATATTACAAAGATAAAGGAAGCATTTATTAATATTCTGCTTGGCCAGCACCACCGTAGAATCAGGTACCCAAACCAGGAAGTTATGGAAAGCGGGACGGATGAAGCACAGGAAAATAAATGAATTCCTTTGTAAAGGAGTACCTGGGACTCCTTAAGCTGGAAAAAAACCTTTCCGATAATACGCTGAATGCCTATTCAAATGACCTTTATGCATTCATGCGCTATATGGAAGAGACAGGGATTAACGATCCATCCGAAATTTTGCCGGTGCATATCCGTAATTTTTTCAAGCTCCTTTCTGATATGGGTCTGTCCGTACGCTCTGCTGCCAGGTATTATTCCTCAATTAAGGGATTTTTCTTATATCTGCTGAAAAACGAATATATAAAAAGGAACCCTGTGGACAGGGTGGAACCACCAAAGCTTGAAAAAAATCTGCCCGATGCACTAAGCGTCGCGGATGTTAATAAAATACTTGATGTACCGGATGTATCAACTGAGCTCGGATTAAGGGATAAGGCTGTCCTCGAGGTTTTGTATGCATGCGGGATAAGAGTCTCTGAACTTATAAATCTTAAAACATCAGATCTGTTTTTCGCTGACGATCTGATCAGGGTTTTCGGCAAGGGATCAAAAGAGCGACTTGTACCGATTGGCAGCAGTGCTGTTGAATGGACTACAAAATACCTTAAGGAAAGCCGACCGCTGCTGGAAAAGAAACTTAAAAGCATGAACTTCGTTTTTCTTAATGCCCGGGGATCCCGGATTTCAAGAATGGGAATCTGGAAAATCGTACATTTCTGTTCCCAGGCTTCCGGTATCGAAAAAGAGGTGCATCCTCACACTTTCAGGCATTCTTTTGCAACCCACCTTCTTGAAGGAGGTGCTGATCTTCGCGCAGTGCAGGAAATGCTTGGCCATGCCGATATTTCCACTACTCAAATTTATACTCACCTGGATAAAGATTATATCAAGCAGATGCACCGGGACTTCCACCCTAGGGGATAAATCTGTCTCATTTTTGACATACCCGTATCTTTCCGTGATAAGTTAAAAAGAATCTTTTAGAGGAAATAATCCCCTTACCTTGCGCTTACCTTGCGCTTACCCTGCGCTTACCTTACGGCTACCCTCCACCTATCTCCACGGATTTGCGGAAGGTAAGCGTATGGTAGGTGGAAAATAGCCGCAATATCAGGATAGTTGGAAATGGAGAAGTGGTTGGCATAAAGGTGTTATTCTATCAAAAATTGATTATTAACTATTATTCTATTTAGCTATCAATTTATTTTGAAAAGTCCGGAATTACCCTTAAATCTCTCAATTTAAGAGTTCCCGGGTTAAACACTTGTGCAGGATTTTTGTAAATTTAATGGTAAATTATTTTTAAAAAACGGCTGTATTTTAACTTGAGAACCTATTTAAGAATATTACATTTCGTTAAGCCTTACTGGAAACACCTTCTTATTTCCATCATTTGTACTATACTGTTTGCATTGTTCAATGGTACAAGTGTTTACCTGACCATTCCTCTGCTTGACACTCTGTTCCAGGAGAGCGCCAATAAACAGGTAGCGGAAACCTCTACCGTTAGTAAGGTTGAAAGTATACTGCCGGACTGGATTACAGGAATTAAAGACTCTGTAGCTGATTCATTTAACAATTTTGTATTCAGCGGAAGCAAGACTGATGCGCTGTTGAAAATTTGCCTCCTTGTTCTTATTGCCTTCTTCGCTAAAAATATTTTCGGTTATATGCAGGCGTATTTTCTTTCATTCGTTGAACAGGGCTCCATGAAAGATCTGCGCAACCGTGCATACGAGCACCTGCACCAGCTTCCGATGAGCTATTTCAAGAATGAGCGGGTAGGCAATCTTATATCCCGTATTACAAATGATGTCAATATCGTACAGGGCTCAATTGCCGCAGCATTTCTTAATCTTATAAGAGAACCGCTTAGCATTATTGTTTTTCTCGGCATTGCTGTTAGCATAAGCTGGCAGCTTACACTGCTTGCATTTGTTATCCTTCCTTTTTCAATGTTTATTATTACTTGGATAGGGCTAAAGCTCAGAAAGCACAGTGCTATTATTCAGGCGAAAATGGGGGATATAACCAGTATCCTCCAGGAAACCATCTCAGGGGTAAAGATCGTTAAAGCTTTCGGCATGGAAAATTATGAGAATACCAAGTTCAACAGGGAAACGCACAGTTTTTTCAGAATGATGCTCAGGATAACCAGGGTAAGAAATGCAACTTCACCGCTGACCGAGTTCCTTAGTGTGATTGTTGGTGTGGTAATAATTTATTACGGCGGAGTGCTCGTTCTGCAGGAGCAGACCTTAAGTGCAAGCCAGTTCCTGGGATTTCTCTTCGCTATTTTTCAGCTGATGCCCCCCATAAAGGAATTAAGCGGTGTAAACAACAGGATACAGGAATCAAGTGCGGCAGCAGACCGTGTTTTTGAAATAATCGACACCTATCCTGAGATTAAAGATAACCCCGGTGCCGTAGAGAAAAAATCATTCAGCAGCCGGGTTGAATTTGAAAATGTTTCCTTCACCTATGAAAACTCCTCCGAAAAAGTATTATCGGGTATTTCATTCAGGGTATCAAAAGGAGAAGTGCTTGCGCTTGTTGGTCCAAGCGGCGGCGGAAAATCAACCCTGGTTGATCTTATTCCAAGATTTTATGACCCGTCTGAAGGCCGTATACTGATTGATGGTACAGACATCAGAGATATCAGGATAAAAGACCTGCGCCAAATGATGGGGATAGTTACCCAGGAAACTTTTCTCTTTAATGAAACCGTTGCAAATAATATTGCGTATGGTCTGAAAGACTTTCCTATTGAACGTATTATTGAGGCTGCAAAAACTGCAAATGCCCATAATTTTATAATGGATATGCCAGGCGGTTATGATTCCGTCATCGGCGAGAGGGGAATAAAACTTTCCGGCGGACAGCGCCAGCGATTATCTATTGCCAGGGCGCTTTTAAAAAATCCCGAAATAATGATCCTTGATGAAGCAACTTCCGCACTCGACAGCGAATCTGAAATCCTTGTACAGCAGGCTATCGAGCGGCTGATGGAAAACCGTACTACGTTTGTGATTGCTCACAGGCTCAGCACAATCAGGAATGCAACAATGATAATAGTGCTCGACAGGGGAAAAATTGTACAGTACGGCACCCACAGCGAGCTGATCGGTGATAAAGAAGGTCTTTATAAAAAATTCTATGAAATGCAGTTCAGGGACTGAAGATGAACAAAGCCTCTCTGCTGAACATTATCGATAAAGCGGTTTTCATATTCACTGTTATTTTCCTGCTTACTCTAACAAACTCTATTTTTCTCAATCAGCTAGGCTATTACGGGGCGCTGCTCCTTCTGCTCCTGAGGTTTGCAGTATCTGGAAAGAATCCTTTCAGAAAAAGCGGTCTTGAAGCGGCATTTTTACTTATCATTCTTGCAGAGCTGCTCTCCAGTCTGCTTTCTGAAAACCAGGGTCGTGCATTCTTCTATATGCTCAAAAGAGTGCTCATTTTCCCGGTTACTTATACAATCATTGCATCTGCATCCGATACTTCACGGGGCCGGAAATATTTTTACTTATATATTGGCGCTTCCCTGGCATCCGTGCTTGTATACCTGTTTTTTTCGTACAGGCATTACCTGCTTAATCTTTACAGCATGCAGCAGTCGGGACCCTCGATTTTCCAGTATCCTATCACCGCCAGCGAAATAATGAGCTTCACTGTAATTATTCTGTTTGCATTTCTGGTAAATGAAAAGACCAGCTTGAAGTACAAGCTGCTGATCTTTGCCGGATTTGCATTATCCGCGCTTGCATTATTTTCAACGTATAAAAGAACCGGATGGATTGGCACTGCTGCCGGAATAATTGTAATCCTTGTAATTAATAAACAGTGGAAAACACTGGCTGCGGGTCTTGCTGTAGCAGTCCTTGTTTTTCTGCTTCAGGAAAATATAAGCAGGGCGGGATATTATTATCTGAAAGAGAATAAAGTTGCTGCGGGTAAGGAATTTGATACCGAAGGGCGTGCTTATAATGTTCTGCCCCTGGATGAGAAGTATATTATCAGCGATTTTGACAAGGGAATTGCAGTATACCGGGATACTGTAAGGCAATCTGTTTTTGAAACTCCCTCTCCTGTTACCGCCCTGAAGCACTGGAAAGATAATTTCTATGCTGCTTATCTTCTTGATTCAAGGTTTCTTCTGCTTAAAGAAAGCAGCGGCTCATTCAGTATGGCCGGTGAATTTATAACTCCCGGTTTTCCTGTTGCTTCGGCTTCTGCAAATAATTATTTCTATGTCCTTGATGCCGACAGCGGTCTTTCAGTATTTAAAGATCCCTATAATCTTAATGACAGAATAGTTTTAAAACAGTTCAGCGGCAGCAGCAGATTTTTTATTGATGAGAAATATGCAGCTGCATTCGCGGGCAGCACCCTGAAAATATTTTCGGTAAGCAGCGGTCTTCCCGGAGATCTTATTTTCTCTGCCGATCCACCGGAAGGCTTTACCATGGTTTTTTATGAAAAAGGGGAAGGCCTTCTGACCGGTAAAGAGGGAACAATTCTCTTCCAGACAGGCGGCGGAGGAATTGTTTTTTCAAATATATACGGGGAATTAAAAAACTTATTCATTGCCGAAACAAGCAACGACAGGCTTTTTGTTATGGATACTCCTGGGAATTTTTATCAGCTCGATTATCCGCTCAACGGCAGAATCGAAATATTGCTTAAAGACCTTATCACCCCGGTTCCTTCAAGCCTGGCAATCTCGGATAATTTAATCTATTTCACGTATGTGAAGGAGAGCAGGCTGCTAAGTATTTACGACATTTACAATCCGTCAAACTTCAACAGGTTTGCAATGTGGAGAGCCGGCTGGGAAATGTTTAAAGATCATCCTTTCTTCGGTGTTGGTGATGTCGATCTTCAGGAATATTACATCAGGTATAAACGGCCTTATGATAAAGAGATAATGGGACATCTGCACAATAATTTTGTGCATATTCTTGCCACACTCGGCCTGTTCGGACTTTTTGCTATCTGTTTTCTGATAATAAAGATTCTTATCATTAACTATAGGATTTTCAGATCTTTCAAAGGCTCAGGTTTTTATGCATCATATGCACTGGGGGTTGTCGGTTCGTTCTGTTCGGTTATAGCAGCTGGATTAACGGAGGTAAATATCTGGGATCATGAAATACTTACTCTTATTCTCTTTACCACAGGGCTGAATGCAGCTTTTTATTACCATTTGACAAAGGATAAAATATAACAGGTTTTTTTATGGAAAAACAAAGCGCACAAAATAAAATCAAAACTTTAATGGGTCAGCTTTCATCCGGGCTTGACTACAGCATACACGAGCTTGCCATAATACTTGCAGCCGGACACGGGAAAAGGATAAAATCGCACAGGTCAAAGATGCTTCATAAAATCTGGGAAGTTCCCACCGTTGAAAGGGTTTATAATGCAAGCAAGAACGGTATTAATAACATAAATGCGATTGTAGTTGTGGGAATTAAAGCAGAGGATGTGATAAATGTAATCGGCAAAAGAAAGAACACCACCTTTGCTTACCAGCAGAGCCAGAACGGAACCGGTCATGCAGTGCAGGTTGCATTGAATAAAGTCGATAAAAAATTATTTAAGGGAAATGTATACATCCTACCCGGAGATATGGGACTTATCGATAAAGAGACCATGAAATATTTCCGCCGGAATTTTATCGACAGCGGCTGCGATATGATGGTGCTTACCGGTTTGTTTGAAGGGGATCCGGAAAACAATTCCTACGGCAGAATTATTCGTGTAAAGGATAAAGATGAAAAGGGAAAGTCATCAGGCAAGGATGCCGGTAAAGTTATTGAAATAATGGAGCATAAGGATATAATGTCGCTTCCCGGTTCCAGGAGGTATAAGGTTAAATACAATAAAAGGGTTTATTCTTTCTCAAAAGAAGAGCTGATTAATAATAATGAATTCAATTCGGGGGTATATGCTTTCAAGTATGAGAAGCTTACAGAACTGATCGGTAAAATATCCAGCGACAATGCGCAGAATGAAATTTACATAACGGACATGATCTCTTTGTTCAATAAAAAAGGGTATAGCGTATCGGCAATCAGTCCCGCTGACCAGTACTCGGTAATGGGTTTCAATAATAAGTCCGTGCTTAAGGAGATGGAGAATATTGCGCGAAGAAAAGTTTATGACAAACTGAAGGACATTATTGAGATCCGCGATCCGGAGGACTTTTTTATACACGAAAGCGTTGTGGATGAAATAATAGAAAAAGATAAACTGGGTATACCGCTTGATATTTCTATCGGCAAAGGTGTATATATCGGTGAGGGAGTTAAGCTTAATTATAATCTTGAAATCAAGAACAATGTTTTTATAAGCGGCGATATCAGGTTCGGTCAGGATGTAACTGTATGGCAGAATGTGCATCTTTCCGCATTCAGGGGACAGACATTCAGGATCGGGAATAAGGTTGAGATTCTCTGGGGTGATATTATTAAGGGAAATATTGAAATAGGGGATAACTCAAGGATCGAAAGCAGCGTGAACATGACCGGCAGCGATGAATTTCCTCTAAGAATAGGAAAGAACGTGCTTATCAAAGGTACCAGCTATATATTCGGATCGCAGGTTGAAGACGATGTTCATCTGGAACATAGCGTGATAATAAAGAAACGCGTGGAAAAGCTTGTTAAAAGGGACGGCACCATTCAGCCCGTCCGTTTTTATCTGCCTATGCCTGAGGGGGTGGATGCGGTGGAGGATCTTTAGAATGCCTTCGGCTTACAAAAAAAAAGCCCTGTAATAACAGGGCTTATATAAAGAGGTAAGTAGATATAAACTATTTGGCGGCCGAAAGACTATTGACGTGTTTCGTTAAAGTCGATTTCTTCCGGGCAGCATTGTTTTTATGTATTGTGCCTTTTGAGGCATACCTGTCAAGTATCGCCACAGCTTCCTTATATAATTTTTCTGCTTCTTCTTTTTCAGTTAATGAAAGAATCTTCTTCACGCTGGACTTTACCTTAGATTCAGCCATCTTGTTTACCAACCGCTTCTTTTCGTTGCCGCGTATTCTCTTTTTAGCCGACTTATGACTCGCCATTTATTACCTTATTTAATATTTTAGGAAAAATCTGACCTTAAATATAGGAATTACTGCTTTTGATGTCAACTCTGAGTTTTGTAATTTATTCCTCTGAATTATCCCGGAAATGCGTTTTTTATGCTGAAAGTAAATGAAATATACTTTTCTATCCAGGGAGAAAGCGGCTATGCGGGACTCCCCTGTGTTTTTATAAGACTCACATACTGCAATCTCCGCTGTACCTATTGCGATACCGAGTATGCCTTCTATGATGGAAAAGAGATGTCTCTTGATGAAATCACTGCAAGAGTAAAAGAATATAACTGTAATCTTGTTCAGGTAACAGGTGGCGAACCGCTTTTCCAGGAAGAATGTCCCGGCCTTCTAACCAGGCTCTGCGATGCCGGATTTAAAGTACTTCTTGAAACCGGTGGAAGTCTTCCAGTTAAGGATTTAGATAACAGGGTGATAGTTATTATGGATCTAAAAACTCCTTCCAGCGGAATGGTCAGAAAGAACATGTATGAAAATATAGATTATCTTAAAGATGAAGATGAAGTTAAATTTGTGATCGGATCAAGAGAAGATTATGACTGGAGCAGGGATATAATCAGCAGGTATAATTTAACAGGGAAGTGTAAAATACTCTTCTCTGTTGTTTTCGGAAAAATGGATCCCCGCACTCTTGTTGAATGGATTCTCGAAGACAAACTGGATGTCCGTTTTCAGCTCCAGATGCATAAATTTATATGGTCACCTGAAACCAAAGGAGTTTAAATGAAGATTGCAAAAGAATTCAGATGGGAAATG
>DJMM01000011.1 GCA_002435365.1 Ignavibacteriales bacterium UBA6490 | reverse complement strand
AAAGTTACACTTACATATGGAATATGGTTATAGTTCCATCTGTCAAGACTCATATTATTAAATCCGCCATGGTTCGGAACGGGAACTTCCCAAACCATTTCGAACCTGTTGTCACTGCAGTCGAATAAAGTCAGGTAGAAAAATGCAGTCCCCAGCTTGGTGCTGTCCAGGTTAATAAAGCTCTGTTCGTAACCTACAATATTTTTTACTTCTATAAGTCTTTCGCCGGGCCGGGATGTTGCGATCAATGCCAGCACATAGTCGTTCCTTAAATACTTAACCGCGTAACGGGGAATGCTGTATGTATCAGTTTTATCGAATGTTACCAGGTATGAACCTGCCGGATAATTATCAAGAACGTATTCGGCAAGGGCAAGAGTATCGCAGGGATGTTCATCGGGGGAATATTTTCTTTCCTCCGCAACATTATATTTCTGAATATTCATGTCTTTATCAGGCGAATACTCAACCTGCTGATCAACAGTATAAGATTTTTCCTCACCGCCGCCGCAGTTCCAGTTAAAGGCAAGCATAGCCAGGATTATCGGAATTAATAAAGATTTTTTCATAGAATATCAGAATTTTGATTAGAATTACACAATAACTATGCCGTTGCTAAATATATGAAAATTTTCATTTTATTTAATTCTTTTCACCTGTCTGAGTCCTCATTCTTAGATTGATACACCTGACTTTATCAGAATTTTATTGATTTCGAAGCAAAAGTTCAAGGCTGCAGAACTAAAATTGCGCCAGGCTGTTCTGTAAAATATGTATTTACTTGCATAATACCGGGCAAATTAAAACCGGGATGGTTCAAGCTTGTATAAGTTAAGCGCGGGAAGAGGAGAGAAAAATCTGCGGCTTTATAACAACAGACAGGTAAACTTTTTCCTTTCTCATGCATCTATTCATTAAAACATCTCTTTCTAAGAAGCGGCAGGAATGGAATATTCTAAAGAATTAAGAGCTGCCGGATTGAAAAATAAAAAGATTCTTTGAGGAGAATATGAAAAATATAACAACAACTCTGCTTTGGCTGCTTATTATTTTTAGTATCCGGGATATTTTCCCGCAGGTTAGTTCAAATGAATCGGCAGCATTTCAAAATGTAAACCAACCGTCGAATTCCAGGATATACACGAGCGAACAACTGGATACTCTTTTTATAAGACCGGCCTGCCTTACCGGTTACCGTACCAATCAAACAGGATACCTGAGTAAAATCAGTTCGAAAGATGACCCCGGAATTCCCGATACCACCTTTACTGTTGAGAAAATCAAAATCCCAAGTGATGGATTTATGATTACAGGATGGCTGTATCTTCCATTGGGCGAAGGCAAGCATCCCCTTGTAATTTTAACAAACGGAGGGGGCAACAATGAGCGGGCAATAAAATCCTTATCCAACTGGATAGCACCTATACTTGCCCATTGCGGAATAGCAGCATTTGTACATGATAAAAGAGGCACCGGTGAATCGGAAGGCGAGTTTATAAAAACAACATATGATGATTACATTACTGATGCAGGCAATTGTGCAATTTATCTTTCAAATCATCCGGGAGTTGATTCCTCGAATATCGGAGTTCTCGGCGGAAGTGAGGGAGGAAGAATTGCAGTGCTTACAGCATGTCGTTACCCGGAAGTTAAATTCGTTGTAAGCTACGCCGGAACAGTTGTAAGTACAGTTGACGATCGAATAAATGCTCAGAAAGGCTATCTGCAGAGCCTGAATCTGCCGGATACAACTTTTGAAAACGTAATGGCAATGCACTCTGAATCAATAAGGGCATGGGCATCCAATGATCCGGCTGCCCATGAAAAAGTTAATATTAAAATTAAAGAGATGAGAAAGAATTACGATAGTGCAATTCTTCCATGGACTAAAGCGGAAATGGATTCAATTCCTGAATTTGCCGTAGGCCTCCCGACCTGGTACTCGTTACCAAACGATTGCCTTACAGAGCTGGAACATTTCAATAAAAAATGGCTGGCAATTTTTGGTGAGGCTGACAATGTTGTACCTACGCAGGCCAGTATAAAAAATATTATTCATTACATGTCGATCAGCGGAAACACCGATTACAGGATTGCCGTTATTCCTGATTGTGGCCATTCCCCCGTAAATATAAAAACAAAAAGGATGGTGCGGCTGGATAATATAATCCTCAACTGGATGAATGAAAATATAATTCAATAAATATAATTGTGAAAATGCTCTGTAAGACTGCAGCTTTCATCTGTCTCTGCTTTGCCTGGTTATTCTCATCCCCCTGTTATTCTCAGGGGGTTACAGCGGATAATAAAACTTCGCTGAAAATCGATTCTCTTATTGAAGTTCAGAAAATAAATAAACAGTGTATCCTGATAAAATTTGGCGCCGATGCAGTAACCGCAATAAACACAAACAAAGGTATTGTTGTTGTTGATGCCGGTATTTCCACTGGATTAACTGCCAGATACCGTAAAATCATTGAAAATGAATTTCATAAAAATAATTTTGCTTACGTAATCAATTCACATGGTCATCACGACCATAATGGCGGCAACAGCATTTTCCCCGAAGCCGGGATTATAGGACAGGTTAATTGTCTTCAGGAAATATCCGGAGAACGGAAGAACCCGGAAAAAGTAATTAAAAGTCTGGCTAAAACAGTGGAAGAATATCAATTGAAATTGCAGTCTTCCGAACCTGGTGCTGAAGAATGGAAATATAATTACACTCAAAAAACCAGGTACCTCAATGCATACTATGATGCGAAAAGCTTAATTCCCGTGAAAAAACCCGGTATTACATTTTCAGACAGCATAAATCTTGATCTCGGCAATTTTTCTGCAGAGATATTATATTTTGGTAAATGTCACTCCAGCAGCGATATTTTGATTTATTTACCAGGGATGAAAATTCTTTTCACAGGCGATCTGTTTACCAAATACGGACGGCCAAATATTACATATAATCCGGCGCCGGATAAAAACAGGCGGCGGCAGGCAGTTCAATGGATAGAAAAAAGAATGGCCAATATTGAAACAATTATCAATGGTCATGGAGAAATGCTTTCTGTTGATGACCTTAAGTATTTCAATAAAAATATAGTGTTAAATTAAAAAGAAGTTCGAATTAAAAACTTAAATGGTTCCAATTGGCATTATCATCCGGTCATTCAGCCCTTTGCTTGCTCATTTCTTGGTATCCGGCAGCCAAATTTACCTGCCTGTGCCCGGTGCAAGAGCAGGGTATGCGCCGGCTATAGGCAGGGTAAAGCACAAGTGTGAGTGAAAGTTAAGAGTAAAGCCATTCAGTTGGAAATGTCTGAATCAGGCTGGAAAATCCGGTGGCTGAGCAGCCCGGTTTATCGAGAAGTATCGAAGCGACCTGCAGGTTGAAAATAAAATGCATAATTGTAAATTCTTGTTAATCCTGCAACTGACAAATGAGAATCTTTCTTCAAATTTAAATAACTCACCCCATTCGGTTTATTGTTAATGATGGATTTTCTTCGCCCCTCTCTTGCTAAGAGAGGGGGGCAAGGGGGTGAGTTTGTTTTATAATCAATCAATATTTCTAACGAAAGAATAAAATAATATTCCTGCTAATCCGTTAGTCGACGGATGTTCATCCTGGCATCGAACATCAAACATTAAACTAATATTCCTCGAACCTTGAGCATTAGTCCTCTCTCCGGTAAACAGATCCTGAACTTATCAGTTTAATATTTTACCCGGAGTATTCAGATAAAAACAGTACAGAACTGATCAGACCTTTCTTATAGCTGTCCAGGTCAAAATGTTCATTGGGAGAATGGGCATTTTCTGAATCCAGCCCGAACCCCATAAGCACTGCAGGAGCTTTAAGTTTTTTATTGAATACAGTAATGATAGGGATTGATCCGCCGTCCCTCATAAATAAAGTTTTTTTGCCGAAGGCTTTCTCCATAGCCCTGGATGCAGCATAGGTTACGGGATCACCAAGCTGAGTTACGAACGGGTATCCACCGTGCAGGTTCTGGATTTTAACTTTTACCGATTTCGGAGCAAGCTTCTTTATATGTTTTGTAAACAGCTTTGCGATTTTTTCAGGATCCTGGTTCGGTACAAGCCGCATGCTTATTTTTGAAGAAGCTTTGGATGGTAAAACGGTTTTTGCACCTTTACCTGTAAATCCGCCAACTATTCCATTGCAGTCAAGCGTGGGGCGTGCGCAGGTTCTTTCAATTGTAGTATATCCCTTTTCACCGGAAAGTTCTGCCACTCCAAGATCTTCCGCATACTTTTTGGCAGAGAACTTAAATCTTCTGAAATTCGCCCTTTCTTTTTTTGTCAGATTAACAACGTCCTTATAAAATCCGGGTATTGTAACCCTTCCTTTCTTATCGTGAAGCTTTGCAATCATACCGGCCAGCACATTTACCGGATTTGCCACTGCCCCACCAAAAGTTCCGGAGTGCAGATCCCTGTTTGGACCGGTTACTTCCACTTCCATATAGCACAGCCCGCGCAGCCCGTAAGTAATTGTCGGAATCCCCGGTGCATAAAGTGACGAGTCAGAAACAAGCACTGCATCGCATTTAAGAAGCTCGGTATTGTTATTGATAAACACTTCCAGGTTTTCGCTGCCGATTTCCTCTTCTCCCTCAATAAGGAACTTCACATTAAGCGGAAGAGTTCCCCTGGTTTTGAAGAATGCTTCAACACTTTTAATATGCACATGCATCTGCCCTTTATCATCAGTCGCGCCTCTTGCGAATATCTTATTGTTTTTTATAACCGGTTCAAAGGGAGGGGAATCCCACAGTTCGAGGGGATCAACAGGCTGCACATCATAGTGTCCGTAAATCAGAACGGTAGGTTTGCCGGGTGCTCCCAGCCATTCGCCGTACACAAGGGGGTGTCCTTCTGTTTTAATGATCTCCACCCTGCTTAAACCGGCATCCTTCAGTTTTACGGCAACAAATGCCGCCGCGCGGTTTACGTCATCTTTATTAGCGGGAAGAGCGCTTATGCTTGGAATGCGCAAAAACTCTTTCAATTCTTCAAGGTAATTATCAAAATTAGAGTTCAGATAATCGATTGTTTCCTTCACTTAATCCTCCTCATTATTCATTTTAAATTTATAGATAACAGGGACGTATGTCTTAAAATTACCTGCCGTTTCTTCATCAAGCTGATTTAGAATATCCTTGGGCGGAATATAAAATGTTTTCCAGGGGTCGTCAACAAGGTAAACATTATTTTCATCATCCATGGTTATGGATTCAAGCGATGCAACATAATCAAAAATAATATAATCCGGTATGGAAACAGGGATCACAGAGGTTTGCACTGATTCAATATTCAGGTCTCCGGAAAAGCTAATATGAAATACCTTCCTGTTGTTCCTGTCCACCCCGTATAGGGAATAATTTTTATCCGAGAATAATCCGCAGATAGTTTCGATGCCGGTGCCCCTGGTGCTTACGATTTTTTTGAGCTGATGGTCCTCCTTGCCGATAATATAAATGAGAGTGGAATCGGCAAAAAGAACGCCGTTTGAAAATCCTTCCAGCGCTGCGTAAAAATAATTCTGATCGACAGTCAAGCCTTCAAAGCCGATATTATTATCCGTATATCTTAAAAATTCATCCCCCGGCTGTATGCTTATTTTTTCGATTGACACAACAGTATCCGACATCAGATTATCATCTTTGAATCTCAGTTCATAAATACCAACCACAGATTCAACCGCAGGTGCATTACCTTCTACAGAAAGATATACTCTGCCTGCGGGTTTATCGAAGACTATCTCTTCAAAATCCTTTTTGGGAAAGGGCTCGATATATTTTAGCACTTCACCGGTGAGGATTATTTTATGCAGCACAATCACGGTATCATCTATAATGTTGAGGCGATGGAGATAACCGATATCGTCAGCCAGCAGGAAATGCTTCCCTCCTTCATCTGTGCCGATGAAAGCAATTCCGGAGGTCTGATCAGTTCTGTATTCATCATCCCTGAGCCATTTGGGATACCCGGAAGCCGGGATCAGCGACAATGAATCCTGCGCCAGGGCAAAAATAAACATCGAACATACCGAATAAATAAAAAGTAAATGTTTCAAAGGCTTTCTCGTTTTACTGCTCAAATATAACCGGTTCGGGGCGCAAAGTTCAAGGCCAGCAGTCAAAGAACACGGTCTGCTTGCTCTTCGAACCTCCTTTATTTATTTTAAGATATGATATTATATAAATACATACTGCGGAATCATATAGCACCGTTTATATTTTCGGCCGCTACATTGATGGGGATATTTCTTCTGCAGTTTATGATGAAATTTGCAGACAGGCTGGTGGGAAAGGGACTGGATACTTTTCTCGTTATTCAGCTTATAGTATATAACCTTGCCTGGATGGTTGTTCTTGTGGTGCCGATGGCGGTGCTTGTTTCCAGTCTGATGGCATTCGGTTCAATGTCGCAGAATAATGAAATTACAATAATCAAATCATCAGGAGTAAGCTTGTACCGCATGATGCTTGCACCCTTCCTGGCAAGCATTGTTGTGGGTTATCTGCTGGTGCTGTTCAATAATGATGTGCTTCCCGATGCCAATCACAAGGCAAAGATTTTAATGCAGGATATCACCAGGATAAAACCGACACTTTCGCTGGAGCCTGGTGTATTTTCTCAGGAGGTGGCAAATTATGCCATACTGGTAAGAGGCATCGATCCGAATTCAAATAAAATATCCGGTGTGGTAATTTACGATTACACCACACCGCGGAAGATAAATGTAGTTACCGCAGAACAGGGCAACATTTATTTTTCCGGTGATCAGTCGAAGCTTATAATGGATCTTGAAAACGGCGAAATACATGAATCAGAGGCAGGCAATACAAACCTGTACAGAAAATTAATTTTCACCCATCACCGCATCACCATGGATGCCGAACAGTTTTCTTTCCAGCAGTCCACTCCCGGTGGTCCCAGGGGCGACCGTGAATTAAGCACCAGCAACATGCTGTACATTGTAGACAGTCTTAAATCATTAAGAGATAATTATAAAGATATTTTTGTTTCTGAAACCAAAAAGTATATGATGGCTGATACCGGCAGGGGTTATAACGCAGGCAACACTGTTTCAGACAGCTACAGGTATGTGCGGGCTCTGGAGAAGGCCAAGTCAGCAAAAAATATTATTCTTTCCAATTACAGGCGCTATGAATTTTACCAGGAAGAAATGAACAAATACTGGGTGGAGATACATAAAAAATATGCGATCCCGGCTGCCTGTATAATATTTGTGCTTCTGGGTTCTCCTCTTGGAATTATGGTACGCAAAGGCGGATTCGGTGTTGCCGCAAGCATAAGCCTGTTCTTCTTTCTTATTTACTGGGCTTTTTTAATCGGAGGCGAAAAGCTTGCGGACAGAAATTTTTTATCGCCATTCGTCGGAATGTGGGCAGCAAATTTTGTGCTTGGTGCGGCGGGAGTATTTCTTACCGCAAGAGCAGTTAAGGAAACCGTTACCCTGAGATTTACATTTCTTAAAAAACTTGTTCCAAAGCAGTGGCGCACTGCCGAAGAGGATGAACAGGAGCAGTATTAATTGAAGATACTCGACAGGTATTTGATAAAGCAGTTCCTGCAGACCATATTTTTCGGAATAATTGCACTTATCCTGATCTTTGTTGTAATCGATATGATGGAAAATCTGGATGACTTCATTGATCAGAATGTTACGCTTGATGTTATTCTCCATTATTACGTGGTCTTCACCCCGGAGATAATAAAATTAATTACGCCGATCGCAGTTTTGTTTGGAGCTCTTTTCACTGCTGGTAAAGCGGCAAACCTGAGTGAACTTACTGCTATAAAGGCAAGCGGCGTAAGTCTTTTCCGCTTTATGCTCCCTTTCATTGTAACAACTGTACTGATCTGCGGAATATCGGTTATCTTCTCCGGGTACATAGTTCCGATGGCTAATAAAACAAAAATAAACATCGAGATGAACTACCTGAAAAGAGGGATAACATATACAGGAAGCAATATTTTTTTCCAGGATACCCGGACAAAAATAGTATCCATTTCATTCTTCGACATAAATCAGAATATTGCATATACAGTAAGCATACAGGATTTCGATAAAAACGATCTCACCAAAATGACCGCACGTATTGATGCAAGATCGCTTTCCTATGATACATTGAAAAAGGTCTGGACCGCAAAAGACGTGGTGAGAAGATCGTTCGGCCTGCTTAACCAGAAAGCGGAATATTTTACGGAGCTTGATCTGAACGGCGTAAATTTTTTACCGGGTGATCTCTTGACAAAACAGCAGAAGCCGGAAGAAATGAATCTTAATGAGCTTAATGATTTTATAAAGAATCAGCAAAGATCCGGGAATGATCCCACCAATACATTAATTGAATATCATTCGCGCTTCGCTTTTGCTGCAGCAAGCCTGATAGTAATATTATTCGGACTGCCGATATCTGCGAACAAGCGACGGGGAGGATTGGCAGTGCAGGTCGGAATAAATATTCTGGTGGCGTTTATTTATCTGGTGTTTATGAAAATAAGCCAGGCTTTCGGAAAGAACGGTGCTATAAATCCCGTGCTTACTGCCTGGCTGGCAAATCTTCTGTTCCTTGCAGCAGCGCTGATAAATCTGCCCAGGGTCAGGCAGTAAAAAGTTTTATTCGGTCACCTGAATACCCACCTTGAATTTACCGACACAGACAGATGATTTGCTGAGTTTGGTGCCGGTACGGCAAGGATGTTTGTAGTTGCTATATTCAGCTCAATAATTCCAGTTACAAAGCCGAAACCCGCAGCCCAGTTGAACTTATCCAATCCACCGAAGGAAAATCCCATTCTGATAATGCTCCAGTTAAGCGGCTGCCATTCAGCTGCAACGGAAAAACGAGGAGCGGTAGTATTCCCGGGAAGTTTATTAAATCCCTGATTATAGTCTGCAGCAAGAAGAAGGTTACCTGGAATTCCGTCATTATCGTTCATAAAAGAATATGAAGCGCCTGCTCTCAGGGCAGTGGGAAGCGAAGTTGTAAATCCATCAACATAACTCCCCTCTCCGGCAATTATATCAGCAATTGAATCCCGCATGGCATGGTTTGTTATATCATTCAGGATAATGTCTCCCTCTGCGAGGAATCTTGCTGCATTATTTTTCCATCTTAACGAACCGATATCGGTCAATGATAAAGCGAAAGTCCAGTTTCTATCATACACGGCAGTAAATCCGATATCCACACCAAAGCCTGAACCTGCCGGCGGGGGGAAAAGATGCAGATTGGTTTCAGCGGGATCTTTATCATCGAATTCATAATCGATCCCGATATCTTTGGTTACTGACGTATAGGCAAGATAATCTGCCCTTCCGGTAATTTCACTTCTATCGCCGATCTCAATAAATGAATTGACCCGCTCAGTGCCTGCATATGCATACCCATGCACAAGCTTCAGCGAAAGTCCCGCATTCAGCTGGTCCAGAAACCCCGGTTTTATTTCATTCAGGGTGCGCGCATATGTAAGCGAATAATTTCTGACCCACCATGATTTAAATTCTGCATCATTGAAGGAATAGATATGATTAATAAGATTCCCGGAGAGGGTAAACTCAGCGGCATCCGGCGGGAGGCGGAAATTACCCGCGAACACATCACTAATAGAAAATCCAATTGCACCGTTAAGGACCGGAAGATTTACGGCAAAGGAAAGCATATTTAAAGACATAAAATAAGAGCCTACCCCTGCATCCTTAAAAAGATTATTAAGGCGATCGACCTCGGCCCTTGACAAATTTCTCGGTTCGCCGTCAACTCCCCCGAAAAAATAATTCAGATCGTCAATGCTGAAGGAGCCCGTAGAGGCTTTGATATTTACCTGGGGAAGAGGAAGAAGGAATATGAGATCTCCCCGGTAAAGGGGGTTGATTATGTTTGCCGGGTTAATGCCGTAGGCATATGAACCTGATGCCGTAACATTATAGGTACCTGCAAGACCGGCGGATTTCGCATCTCCGATTCCTGATGAGCCGTACTGTGCAAACGAAGAAGCCGCAAAAATTAAGATTATTGGTACAATAAATATTTTACGCATCATAAATTCCTGCTATAGTTCGTTTGCATTTACATGATATTTGATAAGGCCAGATAAATTTAATCTGAGCCAGTCGGATGCCCTAAGCATAACGAGAACCGGATCGGAAAAATTATATGAGGAAGTTTCAACACTTGCAGAGAGAATTATATAATATGTAGCTGCAAGCTTAAAAATATCGTCCTGTGAAAGTTCAACTTTCCTGAGAGACGAAGAGGGGGCAATAACCTCACCGGTAATAGAATTTACAGGTGCACCGCTCACAAAAAAGGTATCGGCATTTTCTATACTGATTGATAAGACCGGGTTCATTAAAGAGTCTGCAAAATCAATTTTTATCCACCCGTTAAGAGGTATTGCATTTTCAATTTCAAGCTTTAAAGAACCTGATACGGCATTCTTTATATCGTCTCTGTCGGACTGACTTATTTTAATTGCAATAGTATCAGTAACCGAAGACCTGGCAAGAGCCAGAATACTCTTGGTGTTTATATCAATCGATACACCCGACAAATCTCCGCTTGTGACTGTACCATACTGATTATTGCCGATTATCCTGAAGGAAGCGGAAATTTCAAATACATCCGGGAAAAAATTTACAATATCCTCAATATTGCTGTTTGTTTCATTAAGTACAATATCCGCGGTTCCCTGTTCAACCGTAAAATGAAGATACCTGCTGCCGGTGCTGTCGGTAAGATACATTTCCTCGCCGTTATGAATTGCACGAAAGGTCAGGCTGTCAACCTTCAGTTTAAAAGAATTATTATAAATGCTTTGATAAAATGCCGACAATTTAAGCAGCGCAGATTTTAATTTTACCTTATTCCTGAAGTCGCCGAGATTTTCACCGAGATGAGCATCGACCAGATCGGTTTTCCTTCCAACCGGCTGCTCTGTAAATCTTCCTGATACTGAGCTGAAATAGAAATCAGATATTTCAACATCGAACAGAACACTGCCCCCGGTATTAACACCGGTTGCATTGGATTGGGCAGTTACCCACAAAGTATTTTTAAAGGGGATGGGCTGATTAACCGGCTCTGAATATTTACAGCCTGCAAGCTCCTGTCTTATCTCTCTCGATTCACCGGCATCAAGTGAAGCTGTTACTACGAGAATATTTCCGTCTAAGGTTATGCCCGGTATTGTAATTTCAAAGTTCGTGGTCAGCGAGGACTGGTTCCGCACATTTATCTTAAAATACCCCCCTGAAAATATGGCACTGTCTATCTGTACAACATCGGTCCGGAACACAAGATAGACATCCTTTGCCGCACTGACCGGTGCCATTGAAATGTTCTTTTGACTTACTGCCTGGTCAAGTTTAATAAATTCAAGCAGGCTCCAGTTCTGGGTATATTCCCTGGTATGAAGCAGGTAAATACTGTCTTCCCCTATGGTCAGGTTTTCCTGATCACCAAGGATATCCTCAAATTTATAAGTCTTATTCAGCAAAGGCACGTTAAGATCAACATCCCACTCTGGAAATATAATTTGGTCGGGAATATCGAGACAACCTGAAATTGTTATTCCCGCAATTATTAAGAAAGCCGCTAATTTTTTCATCGTCACCGAATATTTACATAAAAAATTTTCTGAACCGGATATTGTTCAAAGCAATTTGTACAATAACCTGCAGCCTTCTTCGCTGCTTTACCGGGGGATCTTTAATTAGGAGATAATTTGGAGCACCGGATACAAAAAGATGGCTTAATTATTAAAAGCAATAATTAAGCCATCTGAAAAGGATATTTTTCTGCTGACACAGGCAGTAAAAAAAGAGCCGCACGAAATATTTACCGGAATAATATTCCTTAAATACTCAGTTTACTTTTTCGTCCTTTTTTACTGGTGTAAAACCAAAGTGCTGTTCCTGCTGCACATCGGCATTGATTACGCCGAACTTCGATTCATATTTTTCAATATTGTCCTTCAGCGCTCTCATAAGCATTTTTGCATGCTGTGGCGTTGTTATAATTCTTGCATGCACCCTTGCTTTCGGAACACCCGGAACTATACGGGTAAAATCAATAATAAATTCTGCCGGGGAATGCGTAATTATGGCCAGGTTGCTGTAAATTCCCTCGGCTTCTTTTTCACCAAGTTCAATATTTATCTGCTGACCTTGCGGCGGAACATTGCTGTTATTATCCTTCACCTGACTGACCCTTCTTTCTGTTATCTTAACGAATCTGCTTTCTTAAAAGCTTCTGATGCATCATCCTGCATTCCGAGCACAGTATAAACTCTTCCCAGAAGCTCCCAGATAGCTGCATTTTGGGGATCCATTTCCACTACTTTTTCAAGATACGGAAGCGCCATCTCATACTTCTTTTTGCCTTCAGGATTGGTTTCTGCTTTTTCTTCAGCTTCCTTATTGATAGCAGTTCCCCACCTTACATATGTTACTGCCAGATTATAAATTGCATTCTGGTATGAAGGATCGATCTCCACAGCTTTGCTGAATTGTTCCGAAGCTTCTGCAAAACTGCCTGATCCAAGCAATAAAACTCCGTAATTATACCTGTAATATTTATTCCCGGGATCCTGAAGTACACCCGCCTTGAATGCATCTATTGCAACATCAATTTTGTTGGCAGCAATATAACTGTTGGAAAGAAGCAGGAGAATGTCAGAGTCATTCGGATATAATCTTCTGGCCTCTTCAAGTACAGAAATTGCCTGATTAAAATTCTTCAAATACTGCAGACTGTCATCGACGGCTTTGGTTTCGGCATACCTGCTCTTTGCAAGAGTTCCTTTATTATAATGGATTTCGCCGAGGAACCTGTATCCGTCAATAGCCTTGTCCTTTTCAATAAGTTTTTCAAGTGCAGGTATGGCTTTATCGTACTGCTGTGTATTCATATAAACAAATGCCAGGTTTTTATATGTGCTTGCAGAATCAGGCTGCATCCGGACAGCAAACTCAAATGCCTGTATCGATTTATCATAAAATATTTTTGCGCTGTCGGCGTTCTCTGTAGAGGTTCCTCTTTGAAAAAGGCCGACTCCTTTGTTGAACAGGTTTGCCCAGAAATATCTTTTTGAGTCGTTAATATTGGTTTCAAACTTTTTACTTACCGACAATGACTTATCGAATGATTCTATCAAGTTGTCATATTGTTCTTTTTCGCCATATACGACACCCATATAATACCAGCCTTCATCACTCTTGGGATTTTTTTCCACTTCTTTTTTCAATGCTTCAAGTGCTTTGTCATAGTTTTTCTGCTGAATATACAGCTTGGCACTCGTCATCTCTGTTGAAGAGCATTGAAAACCTGAGAAAACCAGCCCCCCCAATATGAATAATGCTATAAAATATTTTGGTTTAAGCATCCTAACCTCATTTGTGTGATTCTTTTTTTTTATTTTAAAATTAAAATTACGTCTTTACATTCCATAAATCAAGATATAATATACACTTAAGTAAATGATATGATTTCCGGAAACAGGGCTGGGGGGAATCCGGAATAAGCAATAATGCTGCTTTATCGCTTTTTTCAGCCCGTTATTCAGCCGGAATCCGGGAATTTAAGCCGCCCCGCTTATACCCCGCCAATCTAAATTGATTTTTCCTCATATTAAAGATATTTTTAAAGACTAAAAGAGGAATAACTTGACAACTGAACAGATTATAAAATCGGTTCCTAAAGTGCTTCTGCACGACCATCTTGACGGAGGTCTGAGACCGGAAACAATTATCGATCTTGCTTCCACGCTGAAGTATAATAAACTGCCCACCAAAGATCCCGCAGAACTTGCACAATGGTTTCACCGCGGCGCAAATAAAGGCAACCTTGTCGAGTTTCTTCAGGGTTTTGAACATACTACCGCAGTAATGCAGACAAGAGAAAGCCTGGAACGTATCGCCTATGAAATGATGGAGGATATGAAAACCGATAATGTGTGTTATGTTGAGACCAGGTTTTCACCGGTATTTCATACTGCTAAAGGGCTGTACCAGGAAGATATTGTGAAAGCAGTTCTTTCCGGACTCGAAAAAGGAAAAAAGGACTTTGGCGTAGGCTACGGTCTTATCCTCTGCGGAATGCGCAACATGAAGAATACCCTGGAAATTGCCGAGCTGGCTGTAAATTTTAAAAAGCAGGGTGTGGTAGGCTTCGATCTTGCCGGTGAGGAAGGCGGCTTCCCGCCTAAAAAACATATTGATGCATTCCAGTTTATTCAACGTGCAAATTTTAACATTACTATTCATGCCGGCGAAGCATTCGGCAAGGAATCAATCTGGCAGGCAATACAATGGTGCGGTGCTCACCGTATCGGCCATGCCACCCATCTGCGTGAAGATATTACCACCGATAAGGATGGCAATGTAATAGTGTTCGGCGATCTCGCCCAATATATTCTTGATAAGAGGATCCCGCTTGAAATATGCCTGCTCAGTAATGTGCATACCGGGGCAGTAGATAAAATCGAGAACCACCCTTTCGGAACTTTGTATAAAGAAAGATTCAGAGTAACTCTTAACACAGACGACCGGCTGATGAGCGATACTACGATGACAAAAGAATTCCTCACTGGCATTAAGTATTTTGGTCTTAATCTTGATGACCTGGAGCGCCTTACAATTAATGCCATGAAGTCTTCCTTCATTCCTTATAAAGAAAGATTAAAATATATATATAATATAATCAAGCCGGGGTATGAGAAAGTCCGGCAGCAGTTATTATCCCTTAAAACTTATCCGGATAAATATGAAGAAACTATTCACAAATTATAATCTCGAACTTGAAAAAAACGAAAAGAAATTACTGTCCACATTTATAAAGCAAAATTTAAAACAGACCCAGGGTGACGACCGGTTTTTTGCGGAGAATAAAGCATTTACTTCTGTGCTTGAAAAATTAAACGGCGGAAGTGAATCGGTTAAGCTTACAAAGGATGAAAGAACCAGGATTAAATTCCAGCTTGAACAAAATGTGAAACATCTTAAAAAAGAGATGTCCAAAGGATGGTTCTTTAAAAAATGGCTTTACCGCTCCATGCTTAACCAGTATGAGAATATACTAGAAAAACATTTTAAGGGCTGATATGGAAGCTAATAAGATTACTGAAGTAAGGGGGCCCAGAGGAACAAAGATTTCATGCAAGGGGTGGATCCAGGAAGCTGCCATGCGCATGCTGATGAATAACCTTGATCCCGAAGTAGCCGAAAATCCCGCTGAACTTATCGTTTACGGCGGCAAGGGAAAAGCAGCCAGAAACTGGGAAAGCTATAATGCAATCATTTCAACTCTGAAGATACTTGAAGATGATGAAACCCTTCTGGTACAGTCAGGAAAACCTGTCGCAGTGTTCCAAACCCACCTGAATGCACCAAGAGTGATAATCTCAAACTCAATGCTTGTGCCTGACTGGGCTACATGGGATGAGTTCCGCAGACTTGAGAATCTTGGCTTAACAATGTACGGACAGATGACTGCCGGCAGCTGGATCTATATAGGTACACAGGGAATTCTGCAGGGTACCTATGAAACCTTTGCTGAATGCGGCAGAAAATATTTCAACGGTGACCTGAAAGGGAAATTCATTCTTACTGCCGGACTTGGCGGTATGGGAGGTGCACAGCCCCTTGCTGCAACTATGAACGGAGCTGCGTTCCTTGGAATAGAGATCAATAAATCCCGTATAGAAAAAAGAATTGAAACCGGCTATCTTGATAAATTTACAGACAAACTTGATGAAGCTCTTGATATTATTCAGAAGGCACGAATGAACAAACAGGCTGTCTCTGTTGGTCTGCTTGGAAATGCTGCCGATCTGCTCCCTGAAATAATAAAAAAAGGGGTGGTGCCGGATATGCTTACAGACCAGACCTCTGCACACGACACCCTTAACGGCTATGTTCCTAAAGGAATGAGTTATGAAGATGCACTGGTATTGAGAAAATCAAACCCTGAAGAGTATATCAGACTGGCTAAAAACTCCATCGTTGATCATGTAAAAGCAATGCTGGAGCTTAAGAAAAGAGGTGCTGTTACCTTTGATTATGGAAACAATATCCGCGGCGAAGCAAAGGAAAACGGTGTGAGCAATGCCTTTGATATCCCCGGATTCGTACCTGAATTTATCCGTCCTCTTTTCTGCGATGGTAAAGGTCCTTTCCGGTGGGCAGCCCTGTCCGGTGATCCAAACGATATTTATTTAACCGATGAAGCGATAAAGAAAAAATTTCCAGAGAATAAATCTCTCATTAACTGGATCGATATGGCGCAGAAGAAGGTGCATTTCCAGGGACTCCCTTCGCGCATCTGCTGGCTGGGATAT
>DJMM01000034.1 GCA_002435365.1 Ignavibacteriales bacterium UBA6490 | reverse complement strand
CTTTTGTTGAAGAAGAACAACTTGATGAGGCACTAACGGAATTTTTACTTTCTCAGAATTGGCCTAATCCATTCAACCCTAGCACAAAAATAAAATACTCGGTTCCCCAAACATCACAGGTTCTAGTTAAAATTTATGATGTTCTTGCAAATGAAATTGAAACATTAGTAAACGCAGAAAAAACAGTTGGCACGTATGAGTTAACGTGGAATGCAGTTAATCTTCCCAGTGGAGTATATTTCTATCAATTGAAAACAGGAAAATTTATTCAGACAAAGAAGATGATTTTGATGAAATAAGTAAAGAAAATAGAGCTATTCTAATCCCTATCAACTAATGTTGGTAGGGATTTTTTATTGATAATTACCCCCATTGGGAGTAAATCAAGAGTTTGGTATGTTGGACTAAAAACTTTCACACATTATTAAAAAATTCTAATTTATTACTTGCCATAAAGCAAACAATGACTCTTGACAACATTATTGGGGTGATATATATTTACTATAGTTAAGTGTTTTAATCTACTCCGATAGAGCAACATTTTAAACATAGTTACTTTCTGAAATTATCCCCAATTACTCTACCGAAGCAGAAGTTTTGGAATTAAATCTTTCAACTTCTTATAGGAGGCTCTGTATGAAACTCATCACTTCTGTTACACTCACTTTATTCCTGCTGCTGTCACATCCTGTAATTTCTCAATCCCAAAAAGCAATTGAATTATTTCAGGATAAGCTGTTCGGGGAGAGTGTAAATTCTCTTACCAAACCAGAGCCGCAGATAACTCCGAAATGGAAATCAGAAAATTTCGAAAACTCAGAATCAAGAATAATTACTACCCAGAGGATGCTTGATAATGGATATCTTTTGATTGATGAAGTATATCAAACCTGGGATGGTTCGAATTGGGTGAATTCTCATAAATCTAATTACACCTATGATTCGAATAATAACAGGATTGAAAAGTTATATCAAATCTGGGTTAATTCTAATTGGAGGAATGTTGATAAATATACCTATACCTATGATTCGAATAATAATATGGCTGAAGAGTTATCTCATACCTGGCAAGGTACTATTTGGGTGAATTCTCAAAAATCTAATTACACCTATGATTCGAATAATAATATGGTTGAAAAGTTATCTCAGAACTGGAATGGTTCTAATTGGGTGAATGATTCTAAATCTACTTACACCCATGATTCGAATAATAACAGGATTGGATGGTTAGTTCAATACTGGCCTGGTTCAAATTGGGTAAATGTTACTAAACATACCTATACCTATGATTCAAACAATAATATGATTGAAAGGTTAACTCAAACCTGGCAAGCTTCCAATTGGAATAATGTTGATAAATCTAATTACACCTATGATTCGAATAATAATATGGTTGAAGAGTTATCTCAGAACTGGGATGGTTCTAATTGGGTGAATTCTTCTAAATATACCCTCACCTATGATTCGAATAATAATATGATTGAACTGTTAATACAATACTGGAGTGGTTCTAATTGGATGAATAATAATAAATATACCTACACCTATGATTCGAATAATAATATGATTGAAGAGTTATATCAGAACTGGGATGGTTCGAATTGGGTGAATTCTCATAAATCTAATTACACCTATAATTCGAATAATAACAGGATTGAAAAGTTATATCAAATCTGGGTTAATTCTAATTGGAGGAATGTTGATAAATATACTTATACCTATGATTCGAATAATAATATGGTTGAAGAATTGGGTCAGAACTGGGATGGTTCTAACTGGGTGATTGGTTCAAAGTATTTATACTCATATAACCCAATATTTCCTATACCTGTTGAATTAGAGTCATTCACAGCTACTTCAGAATATGATTGTGTTAGATTAGATTGGCAGACGACTACAGAATTAAATAATCAGGGATTTTCAATTGAATGTAAAGTTTTGAGTAGAACAAATTGGGAAGAGATTGGATTTGTTAAAGGACATGGAACGACATCAACGACCACAAAATATAGTTATACAGATAAAAATTTGATTGATGGGGTATATAGTTATAGACTTAAACAGATAGATTTTGATGGTAAGTATAAATATTCAAAATCGGTTGAGATAGAGGTAAATCTTCCAATTAAATATTCCCTTGAACAGAATTATCCCAATCCTTTTAATCCATTAACTCAAATAAATTACCAGATTCCAAATGGAGGGAAAGTAAATCTAAAGATTTATGATATTCTGGGTAATGAAGTGATTACTCTGGTCGATGAATTTAAAGCAGCGGGAAGATATTCAGTTGAATTTAATGCAGGTATACTCGCAAGCGGATTGTATATTTACAGGATCCAGGCAGGGGAATATACGGCCAGCAGGAAGATGATTTTGATTAAATAAAAAGAGAGCATCTATAAAGATTGAAAGCTACAAAGAAACTAAATTTAATATAATTTATTAGTATGGAGATTTTATGTCAAAAATATTAAATTATCTTTTAATTGTTATTATCGCAACTTTATTTATTTGGAGTTGCCAGGAGCAGTCTACTGATCCTAAAGAACAGAGTACCTTAAATAAAGGAGTTGTGCAATGGGCAGCTGGTAGTGGTAATTATGAAATAGAACCTGGTGTAATGCGTATCTTCACCCACAATGCACAAAGGAAAGAAGATGGCTCGGTTAATGGTCGTTTTATGCTTAATAATCTGTCAACAGATATACATATCATCGGGTCAGTTTTGTGCTTTACTATCAATGGTAACGAAGCATATTTCGGTGGTGTCATTGAGGAAAGTAATTATACAAATCCAGATTTTCCTTTATTATGGCAACCAGGAACGTGCGTATATTTTTCGACAGTGGATAATGGAGAAGGGGGTAATACAGCAGATATAATAAGCTTAACTTTTAATGGTGTAGGAGCAACACCATTCACTCAGGAAGATGTCTTAGGGTTTTGCGCTGACCCAACAACTTGTCCGTGGTATTTCTATCCAAAAAGAGAAGTGCAAGATGGTAATATTCAGATAGTTCCTTAAAGAAGCATAAACTTATTAAATGAAACCCCATCAATGAAAGTTGGTGGAGTTTTTTATGCGGGTCAATCAAAAAACATTATTATATGTATCAATTGACATATTATTCTAGCGCTTTTTAGTTCCGCGGAGTCTTTTGAGGCTTTGCATGCCGCAATTGTTCCCGTTCCAGACTTCCGATTTTAGTCGTCAACAACGGAGAACGAGGTAAATACTTGGTCAATATCAACTCAATGCACTGTAAAAACCTTTAACTTAAATAATTACCTTACTGAGCTTATGATTGAACGGACAATATTGTTTATTTATTAAACTTATCTGATTCTGTTTGGAGAAAAAGTGAGAAACTGTTGTGAACCTCTAATAACTACGGGCAGGTAGTTTGGTGGGAGATATTAACTTCACCGTTTTCCTTCATTCCTTTCCATATAATATCAGAGCAACAATATGATCTGAGTGCAGTTGAAAGGTTAAAATTGAGTTTATTATTTAGCTTGGTTTATTATTAGCAAGTATTACATTAAATATAGAAATTTCACGAGTTAGCATATTTCTCGTTATCTCCAAAAATTATATCATATGTAAAACATCACCTTTTAATTAAAAAATAAACTATTATTGGTTTTTGCTTGCTTTTATCAAATAATTGACTCTTGACTATTATTTGAAAAAGTAAAATATTTACTCTATATAAATACATCTACTCTTAAGGAAGCCACACCCTGGTAGTAAAGTGATTTTTTACTCCCCAAAGACTCACCTTTAAGCGTGGATGCAGTTCTTCAATATAAAGTTCTGTGTTTGCGTTTTATAGTTCCCAAATTATTATTCTTATTTCATAAACAGTTAGAAATTTGTAATGAATATCATTTAAAGGATAATAGAATTAGTAATAACAAGTAAAACTAAAATTTTAATTAATCATCTTTTTGATTTTTCTGAATTTTACTAGAACGAAAATGGATATCTGGTAATTTGATGGCATTTAAAGAATAAGAGGCTTGGATAAAATTTCAAGTAAACAAAATATAAAGGACTCGAAATAAAATGAAAGTTATTCTGCTGTTATTAATTTTAGCTCCCGTTCAGAAATTAATTTCTCAGTGGTTTTGGCAATACCCAATACCTCAATCTAGCAATTGGACTTCAGTTGAATTTATAAATGCAAATCAGGGCTGGATGGCAGGGGATTATGGATCTATATTAAAAACCACAAACGGAGGCACAACCTGGATTTCACAATCAAGCGGAACTTTAAATACTTTGATGTCGGTCTGCTTCACCGATACTAATATGGGTTGGGCTGTGGGAGAATTAGGAACCATCCTTAAGACAAATAACGGCGGAGTAACCTGGGTTCAACAGCAAAGCGGGACCTCGTATCAATTAATTAGCGTTTCGTTTTATGATGATAAAAATGGATTGGCTGTGGGCTGGTCTTACATCTATCCTAATGATCAGAGTATTATTCTTAAAACAACAAACGGGGGAATAAATTGGGTCGTGACGTCAAATGAAACAGGGTATGGTCTTCGATCTGTTATTATGATTGATAGTAGTTATGCAACGGCTGTAGGAAATGGCGGAAAAATATTAAGAACTACAAATGGAGGTATTACCTGGCTAACTCAATCAAGCGGAACAACTCAAACCTTGAATAGTGTTTGCTTTTCCGATACAAATAACGGAACAGCGGTTGGTGATTTAGGAGTTATTCTGCGCACTTCCGATGGTGGCACTAACTGGTTCGCGCAATCAAGCACAACAACGGCCGCTTTATATTCTGTCACTTTTACTGATTTATATTTTGGTACTGTTGCGGGTTTATATGGATTAATTCTCAGGACAACAGACGGTGGTATAAACTGGTTCCCGCAAACTACAGAGCAACCTGGAGAAATACTTTCAGGTGTATGCTTTTCAGATGTAAATCATGGAATTGCTGTTGGTTATTATGGAATGATGCTACGGACGACTAATGGAGGGCTGAATTGGAATTCACAAACCCAGGGAGAAAAAGAATACTTTAATGATGTTTGTTTTGTTTCTCCCGATTATGGAATGGTTGTCGGTAATAATGGAAAAATTTTACGGACTACTAATGGTGGTTTAACCTGGTTAAGTCAAACAGGAATAGCGAACTTGAATGGAATATATCTCATAGATAAAAATAATGGAACGGTTGTCGGCAGTAATTCACAGGTTTACAGAACTTCAGATGGAGGATCATCGTGGTTTAGTCAATCACAATTATATTGGCCAACTATTGAATGGCGAGATGTCTGTTTCCCTGATTTCAACCATGGTATAATGGTTGGCTCTAATGGATATATTTTTACAACTACGGACGCCGGTATGAACTGGATTCAGCAATCAAGCGGAACAACCTGGCAATTGCGGAGTGTTTACTTCACTGATATATATAATGGTATAGTTGTGGGTGCCGGAGGTATTGTTCTTAAAACAACCGACGGTGGAATAACTTGGTCTCAACAATTAATGGCTAGAGGTTTGCGCAGTGTTTTTTTTAGTGATACGCAAAACGGTACGGCCGTTGGTGAATCTAATTATATTATAAGAACAACCGATGGTGGAATCAGTTGGCAGTCTCAATCCAATTTTGATTATACAAATTTAAATGGCGTTTCTTTTATTGATGCAAATAACGGGACAGTGGTTGGTGATCACGGTACAATTCTCAGAACAACCGACGGAGGTGCAAATTGGTTGCTGCAACCCAGTGGAACCGGTAACACCTTAAAAGCAGTCTCATTTATCGATAGGGTAAATGAAGTTTGTGTCGGCTACCGTGGAACGATATTAAGAACTTTAAATGGAGGCGGAATTATACCTGTGGAATTTACTTTGTTTTCAGCTAATGTAAAAAATCAGACGGTAATTCTTAACTGGGGCACGGCAACAGAACTTAATAATTCCGGTTTTGAGGTGCAGCGGTGGAAGAAGGATGAAGAGTATAAAATAATTGGATTTATTCGAGGAGCTGGCAACAGCACCGTACCAGTAACTTATTCATATACGGATAATGATCTAGAACCAGGTAATTATTTCTACCGGCTTAAACAATTCGATTTTGATGGGTCATTTTCTTATTCAAAAACAATTTCTGTTGAAGTCGGAACACCAAATACATTTGAACTCCACCAAAATTACCCCAATCCATTTAATCCCTCAACAAGTATTAAATACTCGGTTCCTCACTCGTCAGGTGTGATAATTAAAGTCTATGACATTCTTGTTAATGAAATAGAAACATTAGTTAATGAAGTAAAACCTGCTGGTACCTATGATTTGACCTGGAATGCAACGGAACTACCAAGNNGAGGTTTTTATATTTTTAAGGGGTCTGTGTAGACGGCCTATTTGGCTGTAAAAGATAGAGACCGTAATTTTTTGCTAATTAAAAAATTTTCTCAACTCTCTAAAAATTTGTACGGCATTGAAATTTCGACCACCCTTCTCAAGCTTACCATTTTCAGCTACCTTAAATTTATGATTCAAGTTCTCATAGAATCTCAATCAATATGCCCACCTGCCTGAAGGTAGTTAGATGCTTGATGATCTGTTTAGTAACTTATGTATTGGTATAATTATAAGGGGCAGGTCAGTGGTTATTATTCTTTGAAACAAAGGCCGGCTAAAGCTTGACTTTGATTAAACAATTGATTTTGTTTGATATACAAAATTTCCTTTCTGAGAGAAACACGGGTATTCGATCGCCTATTTTAGTGCAGGATTTTCTTTCAGTATATAATTGAATGCGTTCGTAAATTTTTGCGGGAAAATTTCAGTTATGTACCTGTGCAGCAAAATTCCGACTCATAAAAAAGACACTTCCTCTAATAATTCCTATATATTTTTAAGGATTACATCATGGCTAAACGACGACCATTTCCTTTGTTATTCCTTGTCCACTTTATTCTGCTATCGTTTCAATCAGTATTTGCACAAAATCAAGTACCTTTTAACGTGATCAGCAGCGGGGGGGACAAGCTAACCGGTGCCGGTGTTACTTTAACTAGCACTGTGGGCGAAGCATTTACCGGGATATCACAGAATGCTACAAATAATCATTATTCCGGATTCTGGTATGTATACCGGCAAAGTACTCTGACAGGTGTTGATGATGATGAGACGATTCCTAAAACTTACCGGCTTGAGCAGAATTATCCTAATCCTTTCAATCCGGCAACTGTTATAAAATACGGAGTCCCGGAAAGATGCATGGTTCTAATAAAAATTTACGATGTACTTGGAAATGAGATCCTTACTCTCGTAAACGGGGAAATGGAGGCAGGCTGGTATGAGACTAATTTCAGTGCAGCACGATTTTCTTCAGGGGTTTATATCTACCGGATGCAGGCTGGCAGTTATCAAAATACTAAAAAAATGATTCTTGTGAAATAATAAACAGACACAGGAGATCTTCAAATGAAAAAATATACCATAATTCTCTTAATGTTGATATCATCTATCATGCTCGGGCAATCAATACCGCAAAAAATAAATTACCAGGGGATATTAAAAGAGGGTTCGGGAACTGTTGTTCCGAACGGAGACTATAATATTACCTTTAAGCTCTATGATACAGAATCCGGAGGCACAGAGCTTTGGACTGAAACGAAAACCATTTCCGTAACAGACGGAATAATAAATACACAGCTTGGCAGTGTAACACCGCTAGCACTGCCATTTGATAATTTGTACTGGCTGGGAGTCACATTGGCATCCGGACCAGAGCTTTCACCACGCGTAGGCTTAACTTCGGTTCCTTACAGCCTGATGACAATGAATGTCAGAAATTCCTCCATAACAGCAGAAAAGCTGCAGGATGCTGCGGTAACCACAAATAAAATTCAGGATGGTGCAGTTACAGGAGTTAAACTGGGAAATAATTCTGTTAATTCAGCAAAAATCACCGACGCCAGTGTAACCGCAGACGATATCGGAAATAACCAGGTGGTAAAGAAAATTAATGGCATAAGAGACAGTGTGAATTTTATCGCCGGCAGCAATGTATCAATATCTCCCATCGGCAATAATATTACAATAAGCTCCTCGGGCGGAACAGGAGGCGGTGATATTACTGCGGTAATTGCAGGAAATGGTCTGGGAGGAGGAGGAACCACGGGAGATGTTACTCTTTTTGTGGCAAACGATGGAATAACAAATACAATGCTCCAGAATAATTCCGTTACTACAGGAAAAATTTCAGATGCCACAATAACAGCATCCGATATTGCCGGTGCGCAGGTTGTAAAATCCTTGAATACTTTGAAAGATAATGTAACGCTTGTTGCCGGTAATAATATTTCAATTACACCCTCCGGAAATAACTTAACCATTGCTTCAAGTTCATCAGGTTTGGGAGGGAGCGGATCCATAAATTATATACCCGTTTTTACTGCATCCACAACTCTGGGAAATTCAGCTCTTTATCAGAAAACAGGAAATGTAGGAATCGGCACACTTGATCCCCGGTATCCGCTTCACGTTTCTACAAACAGAAGATACGCCGGTTACTTTACGTCCGATTCATTATCTGGCAGTACACATGTGCTTTACTCGGAATTTACAGGTACAGGAAATTACAATGCAGAAGCTGTTTATGGTATATCAATTCCTGCTGACAATTATGGCTACGGAGGATATTTTCAGGGAGGTTATACAGGTGTATATGGTAGTGTTTTTCCCACAGGCAGTTTTACCTACTATGGAATAAGAGGATTCGCTGGTGGTGGAGGTACAGGAACAAATTACGGCGCTTATGGTTATGCCAGCGGTTCCGGAACCAATTATGGTGTTTACGGTTCAATCCTCGGAGATGGTTATGGCGTATTTGGATCAGCTCCAACTTATGGTATCCAGGGGATTGCAACAAATACAACCGGTGTTGCTGATGGCGTAAGAGGCGTTTCCAAATCGACTACCGGTACGGGCGTATTTGGGTGGGGTGACGCAGCTACCGGGATAAATTACGGAGGTTATTTTACTACTTCCAGTACCAGCGGCAGAGGCATTTACTGTATTTCTGAAGCAACATCAGGAATAAATTATGCTGGCTACTTTAAATCCAACAGCCCCTCATCCAGAGGAATTTATAGCACCAGCTCTTCTACCTCAGGTGCAAACTACGCCGGTTATTTTGGAAACAGCAGTACCGAAGGATACGGGCTGTTTGGTTATTGCGCAGCATCAACCGGGAATAACTTCGGCAATGTTGGATATAATGTTTCTTCAGAAGGTTACGGATTGTACGGCTGGGCAAAAAAATATGGAATAGAAGGCAATGCAACTAACCAGACTGGAATTGCTGATGGTGTAAGGGGAATTTCAGCTTCTACAGGCGGAACCGGTGTTTTTGCATGGGCACAGGCAACAACAGGGACAACTTACGGTGTCTATTCAACAGTAGCCTCATCTTCAGGCTATGCCGGCTATTTTGTGGGAAAGGTGCATGTTACAGGAACTCTGTCCAAGGGCGGCGGCTCCTTTAAAATAGATCATCCGCTGGATCCGCAGAATAAATACTTGTATCATTCATTTGTCGAATCCCCCGATATGAAAAATATTTATGACGGAAATATTGTAACAAATGGTTCGGGTTATGCTACTGTTATACTGCCCGGCTGGTTTGAAGCGCTCAATAAAGACTTCCGTTATCAGCTTACTGTAATCGGCGATTTTGCGCAGGCCATTATTTCAAGGGAAATTCAGAATAACAGTTTCGAAATAAGAACCGATAAGCCTAATGTAAAAGTCTCGTGGCAGGTTACCGGAATACGTCACGATAAATTTGCAGAAAAAAACAGGATACCGGTAGAAGAGGATAAGACAGGAGACCAGAAAGGGAAATACCTGTATCCTGAGGTTTATGGATTGTCAGCTGATTATGGTATGGAAACCGAACGGCTTGAGGATATGAAGAACTTATACCAACCGGTACCTCCGGTTGAAGAAGAAATTCCGCCGGCAAGAGAAAACAAAAGTTTGGATACGCCTCCTCCGGATCCGAAAATGATAAAGGAGACTGAATAAAATCCGGGATTGGATTTAAGGACTGGTAGAACAGAACGGGGGCAGAGTGAAAATTTTTGCCCCCATAATTTTTAATATCTCTTAACAAAAAATGCCCCGCCTGAGGCGGGGTTTTTTTATAACTATAAAGCANNATTAACCTTTATAAAAGAGTACACAGACAATTTTCAATGACTAGGCAGATGATTTATAGGACCGGAAAAGCATTGCCCTGTTTTATTCTAGGTATAATATATTCCTGATCAATTCAGCATTAACGATTCAAACTTATCGTAAATTTATATAATTTTATAAATATTAAATATTCTAAGCAGTATTTCTGTATAAATTAAAAGTTGGAGTAAGCACAGGAAAATATTTATGCATACTATGATTAGGAAAAAAAATATCACGCTGATTTCAGTAATAATTTTAACGTTTTACAGTCCGTTTATCTCTTCACAGTTAAGAGTAGTTGAGGAGAAACTATGGAATTCCGGAATTCCGGATCAGTTTAAGCACCCGGTAAATGAGGCAACAGAGAATCGGAATTTTGATCAGAATGAGTATGGATTTAACAGATCGATTTCGAATGTAAGTGATCCTACTATCTCAGTTTTTCCTGCACCTGAACATATAAACACAGGTGTGGCGGTTTTAATATTTCCGGGCGGAGGGTATCGCAGGATCGCTATCGATAAGGAAGGATACGATGTGGCCAGGTGGCTTAATACCCTGGGAATTACCGGAATAGTTGTGAAATACCGTACTATACCAAATGATATATCTATCCGCGGCGAAGATACTGATTTTCAGATGAGAAACATTATTCTCTCTGATGCTTTAGAGGCGTTCAGAGTCTCCCGAAGAAGGGCTATGGAGTGGAAAATCGATCCGAATAAACTTGGTGTAATGGGTTTTTCAGCCGGAGGACATTTAACTGCATTATTGTGTTCTTCGCCGGAGAATAAAACTGATAGTACTTCCGGGAATAAGACCGTTCAGGATACCGAACCGAATTTTATGGTTTTAATTTACCCGGCACTGGGGAGTGACTTTAAGCTTGCGGATTTCAACAGATTTCCTCCTGCTTTTATGATTACCTGTAATGATGATAAAACTGCACCATCCCAGGATAGTATAGATTTCTTTAATTCATTGATAAACAGAAATAAATCTGAGCTGCATGTTTATTCCAAGGGCGGTCATGGTTTTGGCCTTGGAATACGCGGGGGAAGTGTTTCGGGCTGGAAATTAAATCTAATCTCCTGGCTGCGGGATATTCATTTCCTGGAATAAAACTGTTTTAAGTATTAATGCGATAAACCAGCTTCGGTTTTCACTGATGAATAATTAAACCGTATCTCATTCAATCGAATGAGTGTAAAGTACTAAAACTTAACTCCGTTCATTCTCAGAAATTTTATGTTAGATTCAAATCCAGTCTGGTGAATCCCTTCGACCTCCATGATTAATTCAAAGAACCAGGAGGAATCAGCTGATTCAAAATTATATTTCTCCTTAAGCTTGGACACAAAATTAGGATCAGTAGAAGCCTTTGAAGCTTCTATTATTCCGACTTCATCAAAACCCATTAAAAACAGAATAACATTATTGTTGGGGCCTTTTTCTTTAAATATTACGCCATAGTCCTTCTGATAGTTACCTCCGATCAGGTCATGGGGGTCAAAAGATTCCAAAGTATCGCCCTGCTGATTCAGTATATTTAGAAGGGGGGGATAAGAATTGAATTTAATATTCAGCTTAGGGAAAAATTTATTCAATTCATATAAAGTTTTGAACGATCCGATAAAAACTACATTATGGGACTGAAAGTCTGCCCATTTAAATTGAGAAGCTAATTTTAAAATGATTTTATTTGGTGAATTATTAAGTATCCGGTGAACTTCAGCATAGCTCCAGGTAGCGCTGGGTCGCAAATATGTAAAATTAAGAATTGAAAACTGATTAATCAGATCCGGATTTTTTCTGATCAATTGAATGTAATCTTCTTCAGAATTTATTCGGGCATCCCTTACAAAGTAACCGCCGCTGGCACTCTTGTTCTTCTCATACAGAAAAAGATAGTCGCCAAGTACAACCATGGTGGGCAGACTGTTTGGATTAAAGAATTCCGACCAGATCGGATTAACAGAATCTGCGGTTTTATCTGAAACTTCCGCCGTATTTTGATAAAAAAGCTGGAACAAAATAATTATTATCAGTACCGAAATTACCGGGATATAAATATAGGCCTTGTAATTACTTCTTTGGTCAGAAAATGTTTTAGCTTCAACCGGGATGAATTGAACAAGGTAATGTCCCTTAGGAATATCAATTTTATGGGAGAAAACATCCTTAGTCGTCAGATAGTAATGCTCAAGTTTTTTACGCAGATTACTTATATATACCCTTACGGTCGGATCCTCACCAGGGTCAAAATCACTATTTTTACTAAATATTTCATGTGCAATAGTCATTTCCTTTATCGGCTCTCCGGTTCGTGAGGCTGTTATCAGGTAGTTTAACAAATCCTGGTACCTTTTGGCGTCCTTAAAATCAGGGCTTTCCATTATTTGCGAGACAATAATATCTATTTCAGCATTAGTGATCATAACATTTAAAATTTTAGCTAAATAATTAAAGGTAATTACATGTTCTTAACAGGAAATCTACGGTATTTATCTGATATTGTTAAACTTAATTAACTATATTTATTTTGCCGTATAGAACAATTTAATTTTAGTAAAAATTACTCTTTCTTAGAGCAATAATCAAGCACATCGGTGCAATTTAATGCAAGTCAAACTAGTTTCAATAGTTTTGAAAATTCAATAAATAAATAGGAGATCGTATTATGAAACATTTTGTTACTTTGTGTTTAGCTGCCTTTTTCGCTTTTCTAAGTGCCCCCTTATTCGGTCAAACCTTGTTTTTCGAAGAGAATTTTAATTATCCTCCCGGTCAGTTAACTACGGTCAGTGGAGGAAACTGGGTGAATTTTAGCGGAACAGGTTATTTTATTCAGGTATCCAGCGGAGATTTAAGTTATCCCGGTTATTACGTTATGGGTGGAGACTCCGGGAAGATCACATTAGTTACCAATACAGCATCCGCGGAAGATATTCAGCGTAATTTCGATACAATGCAAACCGGNNGGTACTGAACCTGTTGAACTTTCCAGATTATTCTTCAGACAGGCTTATACCAGCGGATCGGGTTCAACACCTAATGTTGATATCGATAAGATCCGTCTTGCTGATGACTGGATTCTGGCCCCTGTACCAGTGGAATTGAAATCATTTACCGCGCTTGCAAACGGGAATGATGTTATTCTGAATTGGAGTACAGCTAGTGAGCTGAATAATAAAGGTTTTGAAATTCAGAGAAGTTCGGAGCAGTCTGAATTCACGACTGTTGGATTTATTTCCGGCTATGGAACTTCAACAGAGAGCCATTCTTATTCCTTTGTAGATAAATCCTTAGCGGCCGGCAAGTATTCATACCGCCTGAAGCAAATAGATTTTAACGGTCAGTCTGAATATTCAAATATTGTAAATGTGTTAATTGACAGAATTCCGGCAGATTATTCTTTATCCCAGAACTATCCTAATCCGTTTAATCCCACTACTACTATCAGTTATACCCTGCCGGTTGAAAGCAGTGTTACTCTTAAAATATTTAACATTATTGGTCAGGAAATCAAGGTTCTGGTTAACAGTACCCAGCAGGCCGGAACTCATTCGGTAAATTGGGATGCTTATGGAAATACCTCCGGTATTTACTTTTATTCGCTTGAAACAACAAGTAATGATAGTGAGGTATACTTCAAGACTATCAAGAAAATGATATTGCAGAAATAGGAATTTAGTACTCATTTACTTGAAATGGGTGTTCCGGTTATCCGGAACACCATTCTTTTTTCGTGCGACCTGATAACATTTAACTTAGATTTTACTGAGATGAAAGAAAATTCTACTTTAAACAGTACACTAACTTCTGATAAAGTTGCCAGGAGGAGTTAATGAAAAAATTCCTGAATAAAATTATTATTGCAATTATTTTCTGTTCAGGGTCGGTTTATACCCAAAATACCGGAAAATTATCAGGATTAGTGATTGATAAAGCAGATAATCAGCCATTGTACGGTGCTACCATACTGATTTCCGGCACCAGCCTGGGAGCTGCAACTGATATTAAGGGTGACTATTTTATTCTGAACATTCCTCCTGGTACATATAATGTTTCCGCTTCTTTTGTTGGTTATACAAAGGTTACCCAGACTGAGGTTATAATCAATACCAACCAAACCACAAAACTAGATTTTGTTTTATCCTCCACTGCTCTGCAGATTGAAGAAGTTACTGTAGTTTCTCAAAAACCTAAAGTCGAACTTGATAATACTTCAAGTAAAGAAACTTTATCCCGAGAAGATTTCACAAACAGTTGGGCAAATGAGATAAAGGATGTGATATCTGAATTATCAGGAACCAATCTCCACGGCGGAATTCGAGGAAGTTTTGGAAATGATATTTCATACAAATTCGATGGTATTGATCTCAGAGATGTTGGATCAAACACAAATTTTGGGTCTATTAATTTATCAACCCTTCAGGAAATACAGGTTATGACCGGGGGATGGAATGCAGAGTTCGGTCAGGCTAACGGTGCTATCATTAATCTGGTACCGAGGAAAGCAACTGATAGAATTCATGTAGTTGCTACTTACCGTACCCGTCCGGCGGGCCTATACCATTGGGGAAGAAATTTTTTCGGGGGGGAAAATGATCCATTTACAACCGTAATGACTACTGCGGAGTTCTGGAACCCGGATACCACCTGGCAGACAGTGTGGATGAAATTTCCCAGGCAGGGCTATAGTGGAGGTTCATCCTACTTTTCAAAAATGACACCTGAAGAACGGGCAGAATGGTGGAAAAATTTTGTTAACGACAGAACTCAGTTTACGCAAATTGATTATGCCAATCGACGTGAGTGGGAGCAGGAAATTACAGTCTTTGGTCCTATTCTTCCTAATCTCAGTTTTATGTTGTCGGGAAGATACAAAGAAGGAGTGGTGATTTACCCCAGTCCTCTTAAATATAACCCAGATATGACTTTTCAGGGTTCGTTGGACTGGTCAATCAACCCCAGTTCAAAAATCGGATTAACCGGTATATATACCAAGTTTATAAATTCCGGTTCTCCGAAAACTTATTATCAGTCTTCAGAAACAACATCCGGAGATCTGACTGGACAGCAGTTATCAATGATTACCGATCCTTACAGTGTTTATAAATTCTGGATGTTTGGCACTAAGGGGGGCAGCGATGAATTTACAATGCGTCCGCCTGAGAAGGCTCAGTTTTATAACATACAGGGTAAACTAACCCATGTATTCAGTAAAAGTTCGTTCCTTGAAGCAGCCTTGCAGCACAGTCTTATGAATTATTATCTTAATTATGAAGACATTGCAAGGTCAGCGGCGTTTCCCGGCTTTGGATTGCCAACTCCTAACGATTCGATAGATGGTTTCCCCGCATACGGAATTACCCCACCCAGGAGTTTCTGGAATCCTACATACTGGGGAGTTTTCGGAGATGTCTGGCGGAGCTCTGCAAAAACAGCTAGTTACAATATCAAAGCAGATTTCACAAGCCAGGTGACAAAGAATCACCTTATAAAAACCGGGTTCGTTTTTTCGTATTTTGTACTGGATAAAGTTGTTCATGAAGGCAGCTCCGGATTGCCACCGAGCAGCAGTGCATTTGCACAGGTTAACGACATTGTACCAATAGACAACAAACCTTACGAAGGGGCATTCTACCTGCAGGACAAAATTGAAATTGGAGGCATGGTTATTAATGCGGGTTTGAGATTTGATTTCTTTAATGCCAATAAAAACGTTTCCAGTACAATTTATGATCCTTTAATGATTTCCGACAGTACTGAGGGTCATACTGGTCCGATTGGAAGCATTAGTTACCGGCAAGACGGTTCCGGACCAGGTTATATCCAAACCCCCACCCGCTATGCGCTATCTCCACGGCTAGGGATATCTCATCCGATAACTGAAACCACAGTACTTCATTTTATGTTTGGAATTTTTAATCAGAGACCGGCCTGGAATAAAATTGTTGCTAATCCAGTAATCTGGACAAACAAACTGCCTGCAAATGTTAACTCAAATTTAGATCTCCCCGAAACAACACTGGTTACTTACAGATATTACGGGCAAAAAGTTGGAAATCCGGCGTTAACATGGGAAAAAATGACACAGTATGAGGTAGGAATTGAACAGAATATTGCAGACTTGTTCTCGCTTGATATTACAATGTACTATAAGGATGCTTACAATCTGACCTCCCTGGGTATCAGTCAGGGCCCGGCTACCAGCAGTATTCAGGAATCCGGTGGCAGCGTCGATGTTCGGTTATATGGTGATCCTTATGTGCCCGATGGTCAGGTGGTGGGTAAATATATAAGAAATTTTATGACTACTGTGAACGGTGCCTGGGCAGATGTACGGGGATTAGAATTAAAACTCCGCTCCAGGTTTGACCTTATCAACTTTGACTTTAATTATAATCTTTCCTATCTGACCAATGGAAGTTACCACTATAACAAGATGTTCAGACAGTTTTCTGATGGTACGCAATTAGGTGAAAATATTTATCAGGGGGCATCCAATACTGATCAGGGTGGTCTTGGTAATAATGATCAGAGATGGAATCCAAATAACTCGGCAGTACTGAAATTATTTATTCAGACACCAGATAATTTCGGTCCATCTTTTTCAGGGATTTATCCGCTGGGTGGTTGGGTACTAACCACAGCCACCCGCTGGTCCCAGGGAGAGGAATTTACCTATTATCCGGATGATTATGTTGGTGAAAGGATTCCTCTCAATCAGATATGGCAGGACAGCTGGAATACCAATTTGAATATTTCCAAATCTTTCAATTTGATGAATGATATTAAGTTTAAATTATTTGTGCAGGTAACTAATCTGTTTAACAATAAAAACTTGAGGTATATCACCAGTGCTACCTCACGTAATCTTTACATGCAAGAAGGAATATTGCCTTTTCAAAGTACAACCGGAGAACCACTAGAGTGGTCATGGTATTCCAACCTGCCCAGGCAGATATATATAGGGACAACCATTGAATATTAGGAAGGAAATCTGAAAGTGTTGCAAAAAATAATTATTAATATTTTGAAAAGACCAGCTTATATTCTGTTTTATACTCTTTTTATGTTGTCCTCTGGAGTTGAATCACTGCCACAAACACAGGAATCTGTTTCCTCCTATACTATAACCAGGTCAAAGCTGTGGGCGAGGGTCAGACCGAATGGAGCGCTAGATCGGGAGACAAACCTGGGTAGTAATAATTTTGAACTTGCTTACCCGGGCTATTATGATCATAATAATGAAGCCAGCGGCGGGTGGGACAGGAACGCAATTTATGTCGGAGGGCAAATTGGCGGTGAGGATGTGGCCTGGCTTATACGTAACGGTAATTATTCGGATGCCGATATATATTCAATAGTTTTTGAAAGTGTCCCTGCCCAGCCCTACAAGAATTATAACTTAATTAATCCTGGTTATCCGGAAGAATACGTGCAGGGAACCATTTACTCCCCTAAATATGATGCATTGGGCAAGCATCATATGGCATTCAAATTGGATGGACTGGTTTCAGCATGGAGTGTTCCGAAATACGATGACTTCATTCTCATCAAATGCAGGCTGACTAACATTGATGATGATACAATAAAAAACTTCTATTATTCACGTTGGGTTTCACCTACCGGTCCTTATGCGCCTTCTTCGGTCTCACCAGGCTGGGATAAAGAGTATTTATGGGGTGGTGACAGCCTTGGATTCATCTTTTATGATGATGATTCTAAACCACCTACTACTGAAGCACCAAAGTATGTTATTTATCCCGGTAATTTAACGGGAAATGCCGGAGATCCCGGGAATATAGGAACGCAAGGCTCAAGAAATTTTAAACTTTATTCTCCAAGTCTTTATGCCTTTACTTTCATTCCGGTGTCTAATAATAAAAACGGGGATAAAAAAATATGGCGAAAGATAGTTTCCTCAGCCAGTACAGCTCCAGCGGAAGAACTTATGCCGGGCTGGAACACAGAAATGACAAACTATTCAACTCTGGTTAATTTTTTAACCGTAAATGAACAGCCGGAAATCAGCTGGCGTGAAGCCGATAGCATCAATAATATCTCACCAGGCAGCACACCCTTTGCAGGTAGTAAGTGGGAAAGAAATCCTCGTTATGTTTATGCAATTGGTCCTTATGATATCCGCCCAGGACAATATATTGAATGGTTTGAGGTTTTTCTATGCGGGGGTATGGACCGGAATAAGACCATCCGGGGTATTCTGGGAGATTCATTGATAACTGCAAAGTTTGTTCAGGAAGGATTGAAAAATATTTATGAAAATTGGAATGCAGTGCAAACAGTGATAAGAAATGGTTATCGAATTGGGATTAATGACTGTCCCCCGCCAACACCTGCGGATGCACCTCGGGTTGGTAATACAAGTGAGCTGATTGTTCAGGCCGCCTCAATAATGAAAGAGGGTTTACGCATCCCGGGAGTAAATCTGACTTTTAAAGCGGTGCATAAAGATGCAAACGGCAATAATTATAAAGATCCCCTTAACTCCAGATACGATTTTAAGTCTTATAAAATTTACAAATCTGATAATTCAATTGAAGGACCCTGGGAATTAATTAAAGAAATTCCGGTTGCTGAAGCGGATAGTTTGATTATAAATGGAATGATAGAGTATTTTGTAAGTGCAGATGTTAATATCCCTTTAAGATATTGTGTGACCAGTGAAGATACTGACGGAAACGAATCAGGAATGACTGGCTATTCTTTTTATCCTATTTCCGCCGAACCCAATCCTTCTAACAATTTAAGTGAAATTCTGGTAGTGCCTAATCCATTCAGGCAAGTAAGCGGTTATAATGATCAGAGTGAAAATAAAAGGCTTTCATTTGTAAATATACCCAGTAAGTGCACAATCCGGATCTATACACTTGCTCTCGACCTGGTGAGAACAATTGAGCATGACCGCGATAGCGGAACTGAAACCTGGGGATCCAGCCAGTCAAAAGACTATATGCTGACAGATTTTGGACAGAATGTTATGCCCGGCATATATATCTACCATGTTGAGTCCCATGTTCCCGGACATGAAGGGGAAACATCAGTAGGAAAATTTGCTATAATAAAATAAGATTTGTTATGAAAACTATTTGGAGATCTATATGGCATTAAGGAAAATCGTATCGTTAAGAATAACATTTGTCTTGTTATTCTTAATTAATGCCGCGGGACTTGCACAAATAGGATATAATAATGCTGATTGGGGAGTTCAACCGATGGATTACAGCCGGATCGGAACCTCAGGATTCCAGTTTCTGAAATTGCCAACTAATGCCAGGAATTCTGCAATGGGAGGTGTGCTTTCAGCAATTGGCTATGGAGATGCCAAAGCCGCACTTACAAATCCGGCCTCTATTTCTGATGTTAACGGAACAGATGTATTCTTCGGCAGTATGAAATGGGTAGCAGATATTCAATATAACAATTTGTCAATTGTTCAGGGCCTTGGCGCATATGGGTCTATCGGATTAAACTTATCTTACCTTGATTACGGAAAGATGATAAGAACAGAAAACTTACCCGATGATTATGGTAATGTGATTCCGGTAACCGAAGGATTGGGAACTTTCACTGCCTACGATATGGCTTTGGGACTAGCTTATTCTCAAAAAATTACTGACCAACTTCAGTTAGGGGGAAACATAAGACTAGTACAGGAAAAAATTGATGATGCAAAAACCACCACCTGGTCGGTGGACATCGGGACTTTATACTGGACAGGATTAGGGAGTTTTCGGATCTCAATGCTCGGAAAGAATTTTGGACCTGATGCAGAATTCACTACTTATAGCGGTAGAATTCAATGGGCTCCTGTAAAAATCAGAATGCCAATGATGTTCATTCTGGGTGCTGCCTATGACTTGTTGGAAATAAGACCCGACTTTCCGCATCGTTTGACCCTGGCTTCTGAATATATTAAACCGAATGATGGACCGGAAAAAGTGAATCTTGGAATAGAATATTTTGTTTTCCATAACTTTTATTTTCGAGGTGGATATCGATTTAACTATGATGAAGACTCTTTTACCTTCGGTATCGGAGCAGAATATTCCATTTCGGATGACATTTTGTTAAAGTTTGATTATGCGTACCTGAATTTGGGCAGATTCAACGGTGTTAGTCTGCTGACCGCAGGGATAGGATTTTAATATAAAACATGAGGATAATTAAATGAAACGATTTCAATTATTGGTTTTGATCAACTTTATATTCATGACCATTTTAGTAGCTGCTCAGACAACAATCGTTCAACCTGCAGGAAATGTTTATGTACAGGGAGGAACAAATGCAAATACGAATTACTACTCTGAACCAAGCTATCTGCTGCGTGTCAGGGGTGTGGTTGGAGATAATGAACGGAAAACTTTTCTTAAATACGATCTGACCACTATTCCTAACGACTTTACTAAGGCTGAATTAAGCTTTACTGTTAACCGTGCAGTTGGTAATCCAGATGACTTTATCGATATATTTACAGTTTCGGATGACAGTTGGGATGAAACTACAGTCACCTGGAATACAGCACCACCCCGCGTAAACTTCTTGGAGGAGAGGGAAATTCTATTTAAATCATCTACTATGCCGGATACGGTTTATACTTTTGACATCACCTCTTATGTTAAAAACGAAATGTTAGGCGATAAGATAGTTTCACTTTGTTTGCAGGATACTGCCTATAGAGGAACTGATACAAGATTTTGGTCAAATCGAAGTCTTATAGCAATTGGTCCAGAGTTAATTTTAAAAAGTGGTCCGCTCGGAACAGTAAGCCTGACTTCTCCTGCTGGAGGAGAGAATTGGGCTTCTGGTTCTACCCATGACATCACCTGGACTAGCAGTAATATTACAAATGTTAAGCTGGATTTTTCAACAAACAATGGTAGTAACTGGACAGTAATCGAACAAAGCATATCCTCTGGCACAGGCACTTATAGCTGGGTAATTCCGAGTGTACCAAGCTCCCATTTATGCAAAGTGCGCATCAGTGATGCCAGTGATCCGACAACTTATGATATTACTGATGGAGTTTTTACTCTAACTAATCCGGCCTCATCAATTTCTTTGACCTCACCTAACGGCGGCGAGAATTGGCTAATAGGTTCAACCCAGATTGTTCGCTGGAATGTTAACCTGGTTTCTAACATAAAAATTGAATATACTCTTGATAACGGCACTAACTGGAATTTAATTGTGGAATCACTTGCAGGTTCAGCAGATGCATACACCTGGAATGTGCCCGCGGTTCCGTCGAGTTTATGTAAGATAAAAATAACTGATATTGCGAATCCTGCATTGATTGCAATGAGTGCCGGTAATTTTAATATTCTGGATGCGTCGCAGGATAACATACCAGCAACTGACCAGGTATATGTTCAGGCCGGTATTCATGCAGATGAGAATTTTGTGGCCGAGACTTTGCTTCGTGTTAGAGGAGATTCCGTAAATATTGATAACCAGCGAAAAACATATTTAAAGTTTGATCTGAGTAACACAACACTAAATATCGACAGAGCAGAATTAAAAATGACCGTATACCAGGTACCCGCTTCTGGCAGCAGGTCTGATGTTTTCACAGTAACTGATGATAACTGGAGCCAGGCATCATTAACCTGGAATAATGCTCCGGGAAGAATTAATTATCTGCATTCGCAAAACTTTCCAATTAAGACCACCACCCAGCCCGATATTGAATATACGTGGGAAGTCACAGACTATGTAAACAGTCAGTATTCTGGCGATAAACTTATCTCTTTTTGTCTGGTTGACACCTTAAATAATGGCTCTGACGTAAGATTTGGATCAGACCGAGGATTTGTTACCGGTCCAAGACTTGCTCTTTTTACCATAACTGATGCAGGTAATGAAACAGTAGTTCAGCCGGGTGAATTTCGTGTTATGCAGAACTATCCAAATCCATTTAATCCTGAAACAAGTATAAAATATAATCTGCCATCTGAAGGAAAAGTTAAGGTGGTTATTTTTGATATTCTTGGTAACATGATTCAGGAATTGGTGAACAAGGTTCAGGCCTCAGGTTTGCACCAGGTCAACTGGAAAGCAATAGCAGTTCCATCCGGGATATATTTTGCAAATGTGCAATTTGAAAATAGTTTGCAGACTATTAAAATGATTGTGATAAAGTAAAGCTGTGCAAATGAAATCTCTTTCTATGCAGAATAGTATATTTATTGTAATAATTGTCTACTTATCCATTGTTGGAGCATCGGCTCAATCGCTAACTTATTTTGTCGATGCTTCTTCTGGCAATGACCTAAATAGTGGCTTGGATAGCTCTTCAGCCTGGCAGACTCTGAATAAGGTTAATTCTTTTACTTTCAAGCCGGGAGATAAAATTCTCTTTAAATCCGGGCAATCCTGGATCGGCCAACTGTATCCCAAAGGCTCAGGTACACTACAGGATCCGATAACCGTCAGTTCATATGGAACCGGGAATTTGCCGGCAATTCATGGAAACGGTTTGGTAATTGATGCTATTTATCTGTTTAATCAGGAATATGTGACAATCAGAGATTTTGAAATTACAAATACTGTGACCGATACAGATACAATCATTCGCAGGGGAGTTCATGTTGTGGGGCAAGATTTCGGGACATTACATAATATTAAACTTAAAAATCTCTTTATTCATGATGTAAAAGGGGCAATAACCCTCAAGGAAGCCGGGGGAATTTATTGTGAAATAAAAGGATATACTACAAAGACAAATTTTGATAGCCTCATAATCGAAGGCTGCAAAATCCTGAATGTTGATAGAACCGGAGTTTCTAACGAATCTTCATGGTCTACCAGAACACTGGAAAATAATATTAATTGGTATCCAAGTACAAATTATATTTTCAGGGGTAACTGGGTTGAGCGAAGCGGCGGAAACGGATTGATCACCAGGGTTGCAGCAAATCCTTTAATTGAACATAATGTATTCAAGCAGTGCGGGTTGAAGACCAGTGGAAATGCAATGTTTGTGTTTAACTGTGATGATGCCCTGGTTCAATTCAATGAATCGTACCTGACTGTTTACAATGATGGCGATAACGACGCCAGCGGATTCGATGCTGATTACCGGTGCAAGCGCTCCATTTTTCAGTTCAACTATAGTCATGATAATGATGATGGATTTATGGTTATAACCTGTCAGGGAGGAACAGGTCGTTTCAATGACGGCACCATTGTAAGATATAACATCAGTCAGAATGATGGAGGCCGGGGATCATCTTCCGGAGGTATAATTTATCTTTCCGGTCAAACAACCAATTCCACTATTCATAATAATGTGATTTATTCGGGTCCCTCAAATTCAATAAAACGGATCGTCTACCATAATAACTGGTCTGCTTATCCGGATTCAACAAGTTACTTTAATAATATTTTTTATATTCTGAAAAATCCTACTGCCACCGGTTATAATTTAAGCTTAAGTACAAACAATGTATTTAATTCCAATATATATTACGGAGTTCATCCATCGAGTGAACCTACTAGTTCAGTGGATCCAAATAAGATAACCAGTAATCCTTTTTTTGTTAATCCCGGCTCTGGTGCAATCGGGATTCATACAGTTGATGGGTATAAAATTCTTTCCAATTCTCAGGCAATAAATTCAGGTCTAAGACTGGCCGGGCATTCCGCGGTTGATTTCTGGGGATACACAGTTCCTGATTCCACCGGTTTAGTGGATAGAGGTGCGCATGAATTCAACTCAACGGTTAGTAATCTGGAAGAAAATAAGGAGCTGGGGATGGAGTTCGATCTTTACCAGAATTATCCCAATCCGTTTAATCCCAGCACCAGAATTTCTTATACAGTGCCAACCGGCGGAGTGGTGGAAGCCGAAATTTACGACCTTCTGGGGAGAAAACTAAGAATACTCAAGAATGAATATCAGTCCGGAGGTATTCATGAACTCAATTGGAACGGCATATCTGAAAATGGAGAACGCGCTGCATCCGGTGTTTATATCTGTCGTCTTCAGTTTAAAAAAAAGACAAAATCCATAAAAATGTTATTGGTTCAATAAAAGGATCTCCATGAAGTATAAAATTATTTTTTTCTATATTTTGGTAATTGTGGGGATAAGTACCTATGCTCATGCTCAGACCAGATATCAGACTGAAATATTCTCATCTTATGATCTGATCAGCGATATCCAGTATGGCCGGGCCATTAAAGTCAATGGTACTGCTATGGATTTATTTCTTGATTTCTATGCACCTTCCGGTGATACGGTTAGTAATCGTCCATTAGTAATTTTCATTCATGGTGGGGGATTCAAGGATGGAGACAAAGTCTCTAATTTTGGCACTCGGGTTTGTTCCAGGTTGGCCAGGAGGGGATACGTGGTTGCCTCTCTTAATTACAGGCTTGGAACAAATAATACTGATAAAGGTGATTACGAAGCTATGATTAGGGCTGTGCAAGATGCAAAAGCAGCAGTTAGATTTTTTCGAAAATACTCAAATCTTTACAGAATAGACACATCCCAGGTATTTGCTACCGGAAGTTCTGCAGGTTCGATAACTGCACTTCATCTGGCCTATCTGGATCAAGATGAAATTCCATCTTATGTTGATATGGGAAGCCCGGGCATCGGAGGCATACTTGAAGGAACAAGCGGTAATCCCGGGTATTCGTCATTGATCCAGGGGGTTATAAGTAATTGGGGAGCGCTTGTAGATTATCAATATATGGAGAATGGGGATCCCCCTGTTTTTTGTGTCCATGGTCTAAATGACACTGTTGTTCCGGCTGACTCTTCCTTTTCTGATGGACCGTTTAAGTATGGTAGTATTATTATAAATCAGTATGCCCTTAGTCTTGGTGTAACTACCGGTATAAGATTATTTGCAAATACCGGGCACACTTTGGATAATAGTGTCGCAAAACAGGATAGCGCAATTTATGATTTCTCTAATTGGCTGTTTACTGTTCTGAAAATCAACACAGTAAATGTTGATGAAGGTAGTCTGCAGTATCCTCATTCTCCAATATTATATCAGAATTATCCTAATCCCTTCAATCCTGAAACCAATTTGAGCTTCAAAATTGATAAACCTCAGGCTGTAAAACTGTCTATTTATAATATTTCCGGAGAACTAATAGAAACTATCGTGGATAATCATTTACCAGCTGGTATCTTTTCATTTGATTGGATGGGCAAGAATGTGAATGGAAAGAATCTTTCTTCGGGTGTATATATAGCTCAGTTAAGTAGCAGCAAATTAACGAGAAGTATTAAAATGCTTTTGGCTAAATAAGCGTCAATTAAAAGCGGATGAAGTTTAGAACAATAACAATTGTACCCTTTGTATTCATTTTATCATGGCTGGTTTCCGGTTGTGGTTCTGGGAGCGAAAAATTCGAACTCACAGAGATAGGTAAATTAAAAACCAGAAATTCAAAGGAAATTCAGGCTTCTCCCTGGGGAATTCAGGCTGGAACTTTAGATTTGAATATATTAACCAAAGCTGCTGAAATGGGTGTAAAGTGGACCCGTCTGGCTGCAGACTGGTCAGCAATAGAAACTGACAAAGGTCGGTATAATTGGCAGCAGACCGATATTGCATTTACAACAGCTCTTGAAAAAGGAATTACTCCTTTTGTTACCCTGGGTGGAGCAAATAAAATTTATTTAAAAGAATATTTCAGTCCAAGTCCCAAATTACTTGAAATATATGGCCGTCGTCCTGAACCTCCCACAAGGGATTCCATTGCTTTTCAGGCCTGGCTTAGATTTGTGGGAAAAACGGTTCATCGGTATAAAGATAAAATCAGATATTGGGAGATATGGAATGAACCCAACCATTTTGCTTATTGGGGAGCAGAACCGGACGGAAGGGAATATGGATTGCTGTTAAACGAAACTGCAAAAGTAATCAAATCAATAGATCCCTCAGCAAAAATTCTTGCTGGGGCAACGGCCGGCCTTGATCCTGAATTCACGGATGCATTCCTGAGTATGAGCAACAAGGATATTGTTGATATCATAACTTATCATAATTATGGAGCTATCCCGGAGGAAAGAATTTATAAAGCTCTTGAAGTTTGGGAGGTTTTGAATAAGTATAATTCTAAAATAAAGCTTTGGCAGGGTGAATGTGGTTATCCTTCACATAGCAGTACAAGAGATTACAGAGGAGTGAGTCCCTGGGGTTTGCAGATTCAAGCTAAATGGTTGCTGAGACAATCTTTTACGGATCTGTACTTTTGCAAAGCCAGCCTAAGTAATTATTTCAAATTGTTTCATAAGAACGGCAGGGGAGAAATTCCAAAGCGTTCATTTTTATCCGGAATAGATAGCATATTGGGATTTCCAGAAAGAGGTGGTTCTAGGGTTAAAGAGATCGGGGTAAATGAAAAATGTCTCCTGGAAAATCCTGAATCAGAACCCAAACCCGGATATTATGCATATCAAAATCTTTGTGCCCTGATTGATTCAGGGTTTAGACCGATTCATATTCAATCCACGATTGACATCAAGTCGACAGGAATATTTTACGGTATCGGGAAAGAAGATGATGCATTCCCGTCTATTCCACTGGTGGCAAAATTTCAGAATAAGGACAGCAACTATTTAATATCCTATTGGCTCCCCTGGCACCCTCAGGAGATAATAAAATATGCTACAATTGATATTAGATTGTCAAAAGCAAAATTCAATGACCCTGTTCTGATTGATCTGCTTGACGGAAAGGTTTATCAGATCAGTAACTTTAAAGCTGATCAAAGCGGCACCATTATCTTTGAGTTACCAATGGGGGATTATCCCCTTATAATTGCAGAGAAAAAGGATATAATGTTCGCTCAGTAAGTCTTTATGTAGTATTAATTAATTTAATAATTCCAGAATCAGATTATCAAGGATTTTAAAAGTGAGTAAAACAGCATTCTTTTTATTTTTTGTGCTTTTCATTATTTCATCAATTATTGAAACGCAGCCCCAAAGTCGAATAAATAGTCAAGGTAGTATATATCATGAGGGGTGGATTGATCTTAATAAAAACGGAGAAATGGATATTTATGAAAATCCGGGAGTAAGCATAGATGCAAGGATACAAGATCTGCTTGCTAAAATGACGCTGGAAGAAAAAACATGTCAGACTGCTACTCTGTATGGCTTCGGAAGAGTGTTAAAGGACGAACTGCCATCAGATAGTTGGATGAAAGAATTATGGAAAGACGGGATTGCTAATATCGATGAGCATCTTAACGGATTGAACAGGAAAGAGACACAAACTCAGTATTCATGGCCACCCTCCAAACATGCTGAAGCTATTAACGAGGTTCAGAAATTTTTTATTGAAAAAACCCGTCTGGGAATTCCGGTCGACTTTACAAACGAGGGAATAAGAGGCATCTGCCAACAGGGAGCCACTTCGTTTCCATCCGGTCAGGGACTAGGAAGCTCCTGGGACAGAGATTTGATTTTCAAAATCGGTAGGGTGACGGGAATTGAAGCAAAAGCACTTGGATATACAAACGTATATTCACCAATTTTAGATCTTGCCCGGGATCCGCGATGGGGCAGGGTTGTGGAATGTTACAGCGAGGATCCATACCTGGTCTCCCAGTTAGGTTTACAACAGGTACTGGCACTTCAGGGTCAAAATATTGTTTCCACTCCTAAACATTTCGCTGTATACAGCATACCAAAAGGAGGAAGAGACGGTGATGCCAGAACTGATCCACACGTTGCTCCTCGGGAAATGGAGTTAATGTATCTGGCAGCCTTCAAAACGGCATTCGTTGATGGAAATGCCCTGGGTACTATGAGCTCATATAATGATTACGACGGGGTTCCGATTACCTGCAGCAGTGATTTCTTAATCAATAAGCTGCGAAAGCAATGGGGCTTTAAAGGTTATGTGGTCTCCGACAGTAAAGCGGTGGAATATATTTTCACTAAACATAAAGTAGGAAGTAATCCTAAAGATGCAGTGAGGCTGGCTATCCTGGGTGGTTTAAATGTCAGAACTGAATTTACTCATCCCGGTGATTATGTCTATCCACTTAGAGAATTGGTAGGTGAAGGTAAAGTTCCAATGGAAATATTGGATGAAAGGGTTTCGGATGTTTTAAGAGTAAAATTCTGGCTGGGATTATTTGATAATCCATATATTAAGGATACAAAATCAGCTGATAGAATTGTAGCCTCTGAAGAACATCAGAAAATTTCCTATGAAGCCTCTCAAAAATCTATAGTTCTGTTAAAAAATGAGAATAAACTTCTTCCTTTGAAGAAGAATATAAAGTCAATTCTGGTTACCGGTCCTAATGCTGATGCGGTTTCCTCTTCCATAAGCAGATATGGCCCATCAAAAGTAGAAGTGATATCTGTGCTTGAAGGAATTAAACAAAAATTAGGAAAAAGTGTTGAGATAAAATATACCAGGGGATGTGAAATTCTTGATTCAAACTTCCCTGAAAGTGAAATTTTGCCCGCTCCACCTGGTCAAACTGAATTAGCTGAAATTCAGAAAGCAAAACAATTAGCTGAAGAGGTGGAAGTTGCAATAGTGGTGATAGGGGACGATGAAAGGATAGTGGGGGAGTCTAATTCGAGAACCAGCCTGGAGCTTACCGGATATCAGCTTGAACTGGTTAAGGCAGTATATGGGACCGGAACTCCAACTGTTGTGATATTAATTAATGGCAGACCTCTTACAATCAATTGGATCGATAAAAACATCCCGGCCATTGTTGAAGCATGGTATCCGGGTAAATGGGGTGGTGCAGCTGTAGCCGATGTGCTTTTTGGTGATTATAATCCTGGCGGCAAGCTTCCGGTTACTTTTCCCAAGTCTGTTGGCCAGTTGCCATTAAACTTTCCTTATAAACCGGCTTCTGATCAGGGAGATAAGACTAGCATTACCGGAGTGTTGTATCCGTTCGGTTTTGGATTAAGTTATACTGAATTTAAATATTCGGATTTGCGCATTTCTCCGAGCACGCAGCAAAAAAACGGCAGCATTGAAGTTTCATTAGCTGTGGAAAACACAGGCAAAGTTGCCGGCGATGAGGTTGTGCAGCTATATATTAATGACGAAACCAGCAGTGTTACCACTTATGTAAAACAGCTAAGAGGATTTCAGAGGATTTTTCTTAAATCCGGTGAAAAGCAGAGAATATCTTTCACTTTGTTTCCTGATGATTTGAAACTGATAAATATCAATAATGAGCTGGTTGTTGAGCCGGGGAAATTTAATGTTATGATGGGCAGTTCGTCTGAGGATATCAGGTTAACCGGTGAATTTTATATAAGTGATTAGACACAACGGATAATCAAATCACTTCTTGAAAATTTTCTTCGCCCTCAGATATTTAGCTTTTGAGCCGGGTTTATTTTATTCTGAAGAAGAAACTTATATCTGGTATTTAGATATTAAACCCGCCTGTAAACCCGGCATTCATNNAACCTTTATAAAAGAGTACACTGTTAATAGATTTAACTGCTTATGCATTGGTATCAGTATGAGGGGCAGATTATTTTTTAGCTGAATAAATTCTTCATTACTCAATTTATCAGTATTCTTATACTGTTAAATCGTTTGACTTTATAACCACGGCCTTTTCCAAAATCCGTTCAAACTTCACTGCTGCAGCGGCAATTACCACCGAGCCGAAGGTTATGAGAATGCCCATAAAAACCCCACCTGCACGATCATCACTATTGCCAAGCATAATTATTATTTCTCCTACTGCAACAAAACCAATGATGGATATTGCACAATATCTTATCGTACGCAGAGCTTTTAAGGAGTCTTGCGAGAATACCTTATTCTGTCTGGAATATCCCAATACCTTGAACGCCTGATAGAGTAGCGTGAAAAACGGGATAGATGCTATATACGCATATGCGAGAAATGGGTCTTTGAAGTAAATCTCAAAGAACGTGGAATGTGCATTTCTGCCCTCGATGTGAGGTTCCCAAAGCATGAAGGCAAAAGCGCAGATGCCGATGAGCATGATTACTACTTGAAGAAATATTGAGCTTCTTTTCATTTGTGGTCCTTAAATTCCTCTACCTTTCACTTAGCCATATAACCTATAATTATACAGAATCACCCTTTCATTTTACTTACGCGTTTTGTTGAATTAAACTCTGTAATATTAAATTCTTTGAATTATGATAATAAAAAAAAATAAGCTGGTTTAAGTTTAATTAACAATCCGCAATAAAACCAAATAAAAACCTAAATCAGGGGAGCGAAGAAAAACAAATAAGAGTTTATGAGTTAACCAGGGATGCGGGGAATCTTCCGGGCGGAGAATATTTTTATCAGCTCAGAGTTGTAAGTTTTTTTATGACTAAAAAGATTATTCTGATGAAGTAAGTTAAGTAAAGAGAATTATTCTAATCCCTATCGGCTAATGTTAGTAGGGACTTTTTATTGGGATTTATTTTCATATATAGTAATGCAACAGGCGGGTATGTCTATCGAAAACATAACATGCATTATTATACAAACTTTTAATTATTACTTGCCAATCAGCAACCGATTATTCTTGACAATCATAATAATGTTTCTTTAAATTAAATTTACAATTGCTCTTAACTCTAGGAGAGACTGATTACCAGCGCCAGATAAAGCTGTCAAACCTTATCCTTAAATGAGGAAATATTTGTAAATGTTTCCAAATCAACGGAGGTCTATATGAAATTAAGTTTTACCTTAGTTATCACTCTCACTCTCACTCTCTGTTTTTCACAAACTTACTCCCAGTTAATATCTATATCTACAGCTATAGAAGATCTTAACAATGATTTTATTCCTGACCGGCTGGGGGATACAGTCGAAGTAAGCGGGGTTATTTATACACCCAGGCTGCATAATGTTGTTAACCAGTATTTTATAGACGACGGTACTGCTGGTGTTAATGTCTTTATGCCGGCCCCGCCAACCTTCAATTGGAACCTTGGAGACCTTCTCCAGATAACCGGAACTGTTGCACAGTATAGCGGACTTACCGAAATTATAGCACTGGACAGTTCAAGTTGGGTTTTGCAGGGTAGCGGAAATCCCCTGCCTGAACCGATAATTCTGACAATCTCTCAATACCTGGCCGATCCTGAAGGGTATGAAGGCTCTTTGATTGCTTTCCGTTCATTAACTATGATATCCGGCACCTGGCCGGCTCCGGGCTTCAACGCAACGGTGAATATTGGTGACGGCACGGACTCTCTGCAATTGAGAATTAATCGGTTTACGGATGTGGATGACAATCCTGAACCGGTCTGGCCAAAGGATATCATGGGAATTGCCTATCAGTTTACAAGCAACAATCCGCCGGTCGGGGGTTATCAATTAATGCCCAGATTTTATACTGATTTTCTGCCTCCAGGAACAGTACCGGTAGCAATCTCAGCCTTTACAGCAGCTTTAACAAATGAAGTGGTTCTTCTTGAATGGACTACGGCAACTGAAACAAATAATAAAGGATTTGAAATTCAGAGAAAGCTGGGGGATTTACCATGGATCACCCTTGGATTTAAGAATGGTGCAGGTAATAGTTCTCACCCCCATGTTTATTCCTTTGATGACGATGTTTCCGGTTTGAATTCACGATTTGTAAGGTACAGACTTAAACAGATTGATTTTGATGGCAGATATGAGTATTCAAAAGTTGTTGAAGTTGAAGTAAATGCATCCATTAGGTATTCTCTGGAACAAAATTATCCCAACCCTTTTAATCCATCAACCAATTTTGTCTACTCTATTCCTCAACCATCACACGTTCAGATAAAAGTATATGATGTGTTGAGTAACGAGGTAAAAACACTGATCAGTGAAGAAAAGCCTGCCGGAAGATATGAAGTGGATTTTAGTGCGGGTAATCTACCAAGCGGAGTATATTTCTATCAGCTGAGAGCCACGCCTTACGGCGGGCAGACAGGAGATTTTGTTGAAACTAAGAAAATGATTCTGATGAAGTAAGTAATAACATGAGTTATTCTAATCCCTATCAGCTGATAGGGATTATTTATTGGGATTTACTCTCATATATAGTAATTCAACGGGTGGTATGTTTTACGAAAACATAAAATACATTATTATGCATAATTTTAATTATTACTTGCTAATCAGCAACCGATTATTCTTGATTCTATCATAATTAATTAAGAAGTTAAGTCAATCATATTTCTACCTCTGTAAAACACAATCAGGTATAAAATGTCATTGGAGATTGGACAGACTCTCTCTCACTTCAAAATCCTCGACAAACTTGGTGAAGGAGGAATGGGCATAATCTACAAAGCCGAGGATCTGAAACTCAACCGGACCGTTGCACTCAAAGTTCTTCCAGAATCATTTACCAGAGATGAAGAATCAAGACAAAGATTTATTTATGAAGCACAGCACGCTTCGTCACTCCAGCATAATAACATATGTACAATTCACGAGATAGACGAAACCAAAGACGGACAATACTTCATCGCGATGGATTATTACGAGGGAGAAACCCTGAAGAGTAGGATAAGAAGAGAGCAACCAAGCACAAATGAAATTTTAGATATCCTTGTGCAAACAGCCGAAGGATTAAAAAAGGCACATCAAAAAGGGATTATACACAGAGATATAAAACCGGCAAACATATTTATCACCAGGGAAGGGATTGTAAAAATACTGGACTTTGGATTAGCTAAAAAATTAGATGTAACGCAGTTCACCGCAGCTGGTGTCAAGTTTGGAACAACAAATTACATGTCCCCCGAACTGATTAAAGGAGAAAAGGTTGATCATAGAACTGATATCTGGTCGCTGGGGATTGTGCTGTATGAGATGCTCGCAGGGAAGCCTCCTTTTCAGGCAGAGTATGAGCAAACAATTATTTATCTGATCTTAAACCAGGAGCCGGAAGATATACGAAATTACCGTCCTGATGTACCTGAAATGCTGATGAGTATTCTTGAAAAATCGATGTCTAAGTATATAAATGACAGATACGATGAACTGGAAACAATGCTCGACGACTTAAAAAGAGTAAAAACCAAAAGTGAAGTTATTTCTTCAGAATTTGAACTGCCTGTTCCTTTAACATCTAACTCAATCGCCGTCTTACCGTTTGTAAATTTGAGCTCAGATCCCGATCAGGAACTCTTCTGTGATGGCCTGACTGAAGAATTGATCAGCACTCTATCCCGAATAAGAGACTTAAAGGTAGTTGCCCGTACCACCGCATACGCTTTTAAAGGAGCAAGCTACGATATTCGCAATGTGGGCAGGAGATTAGATGTAAGAACAGTACTAGAAGGAAGCGTGAGAAAATCCGGAAATAAGTTAAGGATTACGGTTCAATTAATAAATGTTATGGATGGTTATCACCTGTGGTCTGAACGTTACGATCGAGAGTTAAAGGATGTATTTGATTTACAGGATGAAATTTCACTGGCAATTGTAGACGCGTTGAAAATAAAGCTTCTTGAATCTGAAAAAGAGAAGCTTATTAAGAGGTATACGGATAACATAGAGGCATATAACCTTTATATACAGGGAATGAGCTTTTTTAATCATTTTAATTTCAAGATTATCGGCAATACTATTGAATATTTCAAAGAAGCACTTGAAAAGGATCCTAACTATGCGCTTGCATATTATGGTCTTGGGGGAGCTTATTTCACTATGATGTGGTTTGGAGTAAAAAGTACTAAAGAAGTACTGCCATATATGATGAAATATATAGAGAAGACTTTAGAAATTGATGAGAATCTTTGGGGTGGATATCATCTTTTGGCTCTATCAAAAGCGTGTTTTGAACATAAACATGATGAAAGTACATGGAATTATCAACGCGCATTAGCATTAAATCCTAACGATACACTCACGCTCGTAAATTTCGGTATATCCAACATTGTACATGGAAATTTCGATTTTGCGAGAAAATTAACGGAAAGAGCACTGATTATCGATCCCCTGTCTGATTTTGCGCAATTGATAGGCCAGTATGCAGATTTCTGCAAAATGAAATTTGAACAAGTTGCAGCTTGCCTTGATAAATACATAAATGTCGATCCTCCTTTTTTATGGGGCTTATGGTTTCTGTGGCGAACCTATTCATTTATGGGTAGAAAAGAGGAAGCAATTCAAGTATTAAAAAAGATTTTTAGTGAAACAGGCAGTGTTGAAATGATCAAAGCAATAGAAAAAACCAGTACTGATCAAGCTTTGCTGACTATAGCCTACGGTATGGCAAAATCCTATGCCAGTCACTATTCTTCACCTTACAACATAGCTACACTTTTTGCGCATGCCGGAAAAAAGGAGGAAACATTAAAATGGTTAAAAGAATCAATTGATGTTATTGATCCCAGAGTATCTTTAATAATGGCAGAACCAGAATTTCATAATCTCCGGAACGATGATCGCTTTAAGGAATATGTAAAAATGACTGGTTTATAACCATGAATTACGATGAAAAAAATCTTAAACTGCAAAGTATTATTGAACTTGTTCAAGCACTCAATCAGCAATCATCCTTCGAGGAAATTCTAAGGGTCATCTCAGCCAAGGCAATTCAGCTTTTCGGGACAGACTCGGCAAAAGTTATGATGTTAAATCCCCAAACCGAGCATACCCTTAAAACAATTTATGAGGGGCAAAAAGACAGTTTCGTCAAAAACTATCATCTACTTAATGTGAACATTGCTGGCTGGATTCAGAAACATAAGAAATCACTTATAAGTCCCGATTTAAGCAACGATGAAAGATTCAGTTCTGATATTTTCAAAAACATTGAAGTTCAATCGGCAATTTGCGTGGCTTTGAATGTCGGGGACAGACCTATCGGTACACTTCACATGCTCAACAAACGAGGCAGTAAAATTTTCACGGAGCAGGATTTATCTCTCGCCGAGAATTTCTCTTCGGTTATTGCACCATTTCTGAACAAAGTTGAGAAAATAGAAGAATATTTCAGTTGTCCACTTCCTGACAATGCTTTATTAAATAAATATGCAAATATGGGGTTAATAGGAAAAAGTAAAATATTTATAGATCTTCTCAAGTCGATTGAATCAGCGTCAAAATGCAGCGTACGTGTGCTGCTTGAGGGTGAAACAGGAACCGGAAAAGAGATGATTGCCAAAGCCATTCACAACTTCAGTGAAAGAAGCACAGAAAAATTTTCAGTTATAGATTGCGGTGCTATACCAGAATCACTTATTGAAAGCGAGATATTCGGTTATGTAAAGGGAGCATTCACGGGAGCAATAAAAGATAGAATGGGTATAATTGAGGAAGCAGACAACGGCACATTATTTATTGATGAAGTCTGCAGCCTTCCGCTGGAAATGCAGTCAAAATTTTTGAGATTCTTGCAGGAGAAGGAATTCCGTGCGGTTGGTTCAAACGAAGTTAAGAAAATTGATGTGAGAATAATTGCAGCGGCAAGTGTACCGCTAATAAAATTGGTTAGGGAGAAAAAATTCAAAGAAGAGTTGTATTACAGGCTTAATGTATATCCTATTCATGTTCCCCCGCTTGATGAAAGAGCGGAGGATATTGCATTATTAGTAAATCACTTTATACCAGCTTTTGCGAAAGAACAGAAAAAATCTTTAGAGACATTTGACAGTGAGTTAATGAAATTTTTAACACACCGTCATTGGGCGGGAAATATACGGGAGCTTGAAAATCTGGTCGAGAGGATAGTGGCATTAACTCCGCCAGCTAATAAAATTAGTGGAGTTGACATTCTTCCAACAGAATATACCGGGGAGATGAAACAGGAACAGTTACATACTTATGCATCTCAGTCAAATCTATCACTTAAAGACAGATTGCGTGATATCGAGGCGCAATTGATCAGGGAAGCACTGATCAATCACGATTGGAATCAGACCAGGGCGGCACGATCATTAAATATCCCCGAACAAACGCTCCGGTACAAAATGCAGAAGCTGAATATTAATAAAGATTCATCCCTCTAATACCCGCAGATTTTTACGAATCCACAAAATATTGCGATTAAAAAAATCGTATTCCTCTAAAAACATTAACATTTTCTCAAATTCTCAAATTGTTTTATATCAAATTCCGCGGCACTGGTCTTGTTAATCTCAGGTACAGCAATAAAGCTGGGATGAAAACAATTTATTAATATTAACAAAGGAGACTAAAATGAAAACACTCAAATGTTTTGTCGTTCTCTTTTCCTTCGCAGGATTGTTTCTCACCGGCTGCTCTGACCAATTACAGTCGCCGGTTTCTTCAACAGATCAGGTGTCGCTTGAAAAAGAAGCAATCCATTATTTCACACTTACGGATGTACCTATTCCGCCTCCATTTCCTTATGCCCTTGATCCCGGGATCAAGCAATATCTGCCTAATGGATATGTTCATTATAAAAAAGTGGGAGTTTGGGAGTATATGGAGGCCAGGGATTTGGATGGTAATATTGATCCCCTCGTCACCGGTTTAAATGAGAATTACTTAAGTACAATGATGGAGGGAAACACAGGTAATGGCCCGGCCAACGGTAAAACAGTATCATACAGGGCTCCCGGACAGGAAGGCCTTGGCATATGGGAAACTCAATGGGAAGGATATCGCTCCTATCAGGGTAAGCAAATTTTCAATCTCCCAATAGGGACTGCCGAATATCACTTTTGGTATTTGCCGTTGAAGATGGTAGGGCAGGGGAAAGGCGGCCAGGTTGATAAAATGCAAATGGTTTTAGAGGGTACCATTACAGTATTCAGCGATGACGCTCATTTTCCTGAACCTATTTTCTGGATGGGAAGCGGCTCCGGGTTCTACAAATAGAACTAGCTTAATTTTAGCGTGGCAGTCATTCCATGGATCGGGATGACTGCCAAAGCATATGAAAAATCACGTAAACCTCTGGAGGTTTTTATGTTACCGGGAACAAAAATAAGTAAAACATGGGAAAAATATTTTTTAACAAAATTCAGCCTGGTTATTATTTCCTTTGCTTTGATTGCCATTCAGACTATGGCGCAAAATGGATGGACAAGGAAGGCAAATACACTGCATCCAAGAATGGGGTGTTGCGCTGCAGTTGTAGATAATAAAATCTATGTAATGGGGGGAATAGATGGTTCTTTAAATAATCAAAACTACAACGAAGTCTATGATCCCATGACAGATACATGGGAAGTAAAACAGGAAATGCCAACCTGCGGAGGACTGGTTTCTTTAGCAGCGGTAGATAGTCTTGTCTATGCAATTGGTGGTGGCGTTGGTGTTCCAGAAGCGATATCAGAAGTTTTTGCATATGATCCCGTATCTGATACATGGAATCAAAAGGCAAATTTACTTTCCCCAAGAATGGGCGCAGCAGCTGGAGTAGTTGGTGGTATAATTTATAATGTAGGTGGAAATCATTACGATAGAAATTGTGAAGCCTATAATCCATTGACAGACACCTCCTGGACAGGGAAGGCAGATATTCCTGAAAACTACGGTGGTGTAATGGTGGCGCCATACAATGGATTATTGTATGTTATAGGCGGGGGATTCGAGATAACGTTCTCTGCTACTTACGCTTATGATCCAGGAACGAATGCATGGACCAAGAAAACTAATATGCCTACAGCAAGAGGCTGGTCGCATCCTGCCCCTGTAGCTGAGGGAAAAATATATATAATTGGTGGATATACAGGTGTGTGGGAGGAGATATTATCAGATGTTGAAGTTTATGATCCGGTTGACGATAGTTGGTTAAAATTACCAGACGCACCTTTTAACCGTACATTTTTTGGAGCTACTGCGGTGGATGATAAAATATATATAATTGGTGGAACATCTGATTGGGCAACCGGCAGTAGTGAAGTATGGGAATTTATTCCTCCATCTATATTTGTTAAACAACCGTATGTTGTTAAGGCATTTGCTCAAGTAAATACAGATTCAGTTCTTTTCAGAACGAAATTTTCAAACCCTGATAATCTTCAGTTTACGACTAATTTAATTTGTACCAATTCAAACGGGAACCAGGTCGATTCAGTCTGTCTTTATGATGATGGAGTGCATGGAGATTCACTGGCAAATGATGGATTATTTGCTGCATATGTTCCGCCACAACACAATGAAGATATTTATACTCTGAGTGTAAGCGTGACTGAAAGCCAATCACAGAATTATCGTATCATATATGATGATTGCAGATTTACTACCATAGGACCACTTAAGATAGACAGCATTGCAACAAGTCCATATTCGAATTTCAGGTATGTAATCAGACCCTATATCAGGAATCAGGGAACAGATTCCACTATTAGCAATATAACAGTTGAACTATATTCTGATGATCCCTGGGTAACTAATATTTATCCATCCTTCAAAAACTGCCCGGATATTATGCCCGGAGAGGTTAAAACAGTATCATCAGGATTTGCCGTCACATATGATTCTGCGACCTTCCCCGGTTATTTCAATCTAAGATTTGAAATGAAAAGCAATGGTATGTTATACTGGATTGATACTGTAAATACAGTAGTAACAGGTATTAAAAATGAGCTTCCCTTGCCAAAATTGTTTAGTCTTGGACAGAATTATCCCAACCCATTCAACCCGAGCACAAAAATAAAATANNAAGCGGTGTTTATTTCTATCAGCTGATGGCCACGCCTTACGGCGGGCAGGCAGGTGATTTTGTACAAACAAGAAAAATGATTCTGATCAAATAATTTCAGGGGGCTTCGGCCCCCTTTATTATTCGTCAATACTGACAAAATCCTGAGATCTCCGCATAAAATTCATTCAACTCTGATTCTTTATAATTCATTGTCTAATAATGAATTAACACCATAGATAAACCGGAAATGTTATCTGGCACTTTATTAGCATATTGAAAAATGTTAAAAGTAATTTGTCATATTAAAGGAGATTTATCTCATGAAAACAACAAAATTTTTCTTTGTTCTTTTTGCATTCGCTGGACTTATGATTGCCGGATGCGTCGATGAACAATTACCTGTAAGTCCTGTGGATAAAGGTTCTCTGGAAAAAGTAATCCATACTCCCTTTACATCAGTCAATTTCCCTATCGGAGTAATCGATCCAGGTACGGTCACAATAGAAGATGGAAAATGGATCATAAGGAAACTTGTAGTCAGAGAACGTTTTAATACGGTTCCCGTTGTATACTCAGGCGTAATGATTAATACTCTTAATGCTACACTCGACTACATTACCGGCGAGGGTCAGGTATGGGGATCTATTACTATTACACCCGATGCTGGCGATGGAATATGGGAAGGCAGCTATCAGGGGAAGAGAACAAAGGTCGAAACATCAAGATGGGAAATAGACTTACAGATCGTTGCACATGGAAAAGGAGGAGATCTTCAGGGCAAGCAGGCATTTTCTAATACTATTATCACTGCCACAACTACACCTCCTCAAAATTGGTTTGGTGCGGGGAGTGGTTTCATAAAATCAAATGAGAATTGATAGCACGAAAATCTTTCCGGATTCAAGTCATCATATATAATATTTAAGGTTGTCTGTTTATCAGGCAACCTTAAATATCATAAAATGCAGCGACTCCTGAATTACTCAGGTCCACAGTTACGGATAAATACTACACAAGCAGATCCCCAAATCCTGAGCAAAGACCACGTTTCAAACATGGACATTAATCAATACGAAAGGATTCGCGGATAATTCTAAAGCACCTGAAGCAAAAAACAGATAAAATCCTGTAGGAACAGAACAATAATAGAAAAATATTTTCAGAAGAACTCAAAATTTTGAGTATCCGGATATATTCAGGAGGAAAGTTTCCTAAATTATCGGGCAGGAGTTGAATAAAAAACGAGCACCCGGCGGTTAAATTTATATCTTCTTCAAAAGAAATAATTCTATTCTCATGTTTACAATTTTGTCCTGCCCGATCCTGGCGTGTTAACTTCTTCCATAAAAAGCCACTAATCATTGAGTGCCATCTTAACCTTTCCTTTGACAGCTTTTTTAGCTAAGTAGGATAATAGACTCTGAACCGATTTAAAATTTTTTTCCGGATGCTGCAAGTAATAAAAGGTGACCACTCTTTTAAGCATATGCAAATTTGCCGTTTATTTGAAATTCTAACCATTTAGCAAAAAACTAATATAATTGGACAGTGATTTTGATATATTTTTAAAACATTGTCAGCAATCTATTTAATTCGGGAAGAAATAATGAATAAAAATCACTTGCTCTCTCTCATATCAATATTACTATTAACTTCCGCTGCTCAATCAAAGCAAACCGACTTGATCGTTCTTAAAAACTCGTCTCTATTCGGATGGTATAACAAATGAAATATGCAATTCAGTAATTCCCCAATCAATGATGTTTATTCTGCAGAAAAAACGAATAGCGTTTCTTAATAAAAAATAAAGCTAATTGCGGATGGGAAAACCAAAATGAAAATTCTTACCATAATATTTGTACTAATTTATTTTTACCAACCAATTAACTCATGTCAAACGACAAACAACTCTCCCCACATTCAGGATAAGAAAAAGTTGGTTGAGAATGCAATTCACAATTGTATAGGCTGGGCAAAAAATAAAGATATTAAACTTCTCTACAGTGTAATTGCCAATGATACAAACTTCCTTGAAATACATCCAAATAACAGGGTGGTAAAAGGATTCGAACAATTCAGGAAAGCTGAAGATTTTTGGATGGATCCGGCTTTTAAAGCTATAAGATATGAGATACGGGATTTAACCATTAACTTTTCCCAATCCGGCGAGGTTGCCTGGTTTTATTGCATTCTTGATGACATAAATGAATGGAAGGGTCAGCCGGCTAACTGGGAAAACACCAGGTGGACCGGTGTGCTGGAGAGAAGAAATGGCAATTACGTAATTATTCAGCAACATTTTTCATTTGCCAGTGAATAGTGATTAAAAGGAGAATTAAAATGAAAAAAGTATTTGTCATTTCTTTATCTATTTTATTCCTTGCCGGCTTCTTTAAACCCACACTCTCTCAGGATAAAATACTTAATCAACTTGAAAAATTATTCAACGCATGTGATAAACCGGGAAGACCGGGCGGCTTTGCGGTAGCGGTCTTAAAAGACGGCAGGGTTATATTTAAGAAAGCCTATGGCTTTGCGAATTTTGAAAACAAAATACCGTTTACCACAACTTCGGTTGTCAATTATGCATCGGTTGCCAAGCAGTTTACCGGTTTTGCGATTGCCAGACTTATCCAGGAAGGTAAATTACATATGGAGGATGATATCAGGGACTACCTGTCTGAAATACCTGATTTTGGACACAAAATTACTATCGGTCATCTGTTACATCATACCAGCGGTATCCGCGATTGGGTTGCTCTTGTGAAAATATCCGGAAGATATGAAAATGATGTTATTACCAATGACTTTATCATGAAATTGATAAAGCACCAGAAAGAATTGAACTTCAAACCCGGAGAGCAGTTCCAGTATTCCAACAATGGATATTTTCTTTTGGCAGAGATTATATCCCGGGTAACCGGGAAATCATTTTGTGAGTGGACACAGGAAAATATTTTCAAACTTCTGCATATGGATAATACCCGCTTCATCGGCGATTACCGGGAAATCATAATGGACAGAGCCGATTGCTATAAAGCCGACATCAGCGGGGATTATTTAAACTGTCCGAGTCATAAGGAAGGTTATGGATCCAGTTCTCTATTTTCCACTCTGGAAGATATGATCAAATGGGTTCAGAATTTTGAGAGCAGAGCGGTAGGGGATGATAAGTTATGGAAGATGATGTTAGAGGAAGGAATATTGAACGATAGTACAAAAGTTGATTATGGTTTCGGATTGGAGCTCGGCAAAAGGTATGGTCAGAGAAGTTTCGGGCATGGAGGTTCCTGGTGCGGCGCTTTGAGTCAGGTTTCTTATTATCCGGATCTGAAGCTGGCCACCATTTTAATCTCCAACAGGGATCCCAGCGGCGTCTATGTGGATGAGAAAGTTCTTAACCTCTTCTTGGATTATAAAGCGGAAGAAGTTGCAGGCAAAAATAATCAACTCCATGTTCAGAAAGACCTGGAAATCGATCCGGCCCTGCTTCAGGAATACACCGGGATTTACAAAATGCAGAACTGGATCATCGGTGTTGAAAAAGCAGATAATGACCTGATCATTCATCAACCCTGGGGAGAGCAGTATAAAGTTTATCCCGAATCAGATAGTCAGTTCTATCACAAAGATGTTGACCTGAAATTTTCATTTCTTCGAAATAATAATAACGAAATAGACCGGATGATTTATACATTTAAAGGAAGTGATAATCCTCCCTTCCAAAAACTGCCCATTAGCGCTTCGCAGTATCCGGAAATTTCTGAAATGTGCGGGGAGTACACCTGCCAGGAACTTCAAACCACATATACACTGCAAATTCAGGATGACCATCTGATAGCAGCCCACTTGCAGAACGAAAATGTTCTGCTGATCAGAATCGATCAGGATTATTATCAGGGAGATCAATGGTGGTTCAAGGTGTTAAAATTCGAACGGGATGAGAATGGAGGGATTAAGGGATTCAGGCTGAACGCAGATAGTAACAATATACAGAACTTACTATTTACCAGGATCAGAAGCACAGAAAAAAGCGGTTAAAGGTGATTCTGATGAAGTAAAAAGGTTTTTTTACTTTTTCATCATCACCTTCTGAAATGATGCGGAAACAGAGAAAATAAGCGGTTTTTCGCATTTCCATTCTTCCCTGGTACTGAAAAATTAAAATATGGTCAGGACGCAAGTAAATTATCCAGTCTTGAAATATTCTGGTGCAGAAGATCAGCATTATTGTTAGCCTAAATTTCGGTTTGCACCACTGAGAAATGTCCCGGCAATTTTTTTGCATTCTGGAAGAGAGCTTTATTCGGTTTAGAAATTAGAAAGAAGTTTTTCAGATCCTTTAATCTGAAGTACCTCGGGTGAGCATATTTTGTGTATATAACAGCTTTCATCATAGTTCCGGATTATTACTTATTTGCTGAATCTTTATACCCTTGATTAATAACCAGAATCCTATTGTTAATTCGAACAGCGTGCCTAATCCGTACAAAACCAATTCTAATTGTGCCGGACGTTCAAGGAAAAGAAGGCTCACCACTGACAGAAAAAGCATCGATAAATAAGTGAACATACCCCAAATGGAAAGTACTTTAGGTATGTATAAGGATTTATAAAATATATAGAAGAACAGAGTTCCGCCTATTCCGATGAGGAAAAGGACTATAAATAGTCCGAAGTTGCGTGCATCTGATAATGCAGCAACAATGATATTCAACTGTGTATCCTCAACAGATGTTATATTAATTTGGTTATTCACCAAACTCAAAAGAATAAAACTGATAAATACTGTCGTGATTCCCAGGAGGGCTTCACCTAATCTGAAAACCATCGCAAGTAAAGCGAGATTTTTGTTCACGGTTTTGAGAATTAAATAAAGCAACACCGAAAGTATAATCACTGTGCAGTAAAGAATTAAAATACAAACACTCCCAAAACGAAACAGAAATTCATTAGCCTGAATGTTATTAATTGTTCCGGTAATATCCCCATCTATTATAAGTCTTGAATCTATAAAAACTGAATTTAATACACCTATTACGATTATTATTATATAAGTTAATCCCGCAGCTCTTACGATCGCAGTTTTTTGAGGGGAGAGGTCATTACTATAGTTTGTCATTTCAATCACTTTTTTTCTTTGCAATTATAAATATACTTTTAGTTTTATTCCCAAGAACCTTTGATTCTTCAATCGAAAATCCAGTAGATTTCATCAAAGTACAAAGACTCTCAGGAGTAAAATGGGTATGTCTGGGGGGTTTACCCCAAACCTTAATAAACCTGAAACCTAATTTGATTATTTCTAACGGTTTCATACCATAATTTGTAAAACTCGTTATAACAAGCAAACCATTATCTTTTAAAACCCTATAACATTCCTGAAGTACTCTTTGCGGATTTTCTATAACATGTATAACATTAGCCATAAAGACAGTATCAAATTTATTTGACGTAAAAGTAATAGCCATACCATTTTCTTTTTGGAAGGTAATTCGCTCATTGTTGCTTAATCGCTTTTTTGCAGTCTCTAATAATTCCTCTGATAAATCAGTAGCAAAAAGATGTGCGGCGTTTTTTACAATTGACCCGGTGAAATAGCCAGTACCACATCCTATTTCTAAAACTTCTCCCAGATCAGTCAGGTTATTTAAATGTCTTTTTACTTCATTCAGAAAATCTTTTCCAACAACGTACTCCTGATTTTCGTCATAAATTGCACTGAATCTGCTCCAATATTTTTCTTCCAATTCATCTGCCACTGTTTGTGTATCCTTTCGACAATTTATTAACGTGTAAATATTTCATCAACCTGCCTCCTGATGCAAATATAAAAGATTGTATACCCCGCAACAAGTTTTGCTGTATTGATGAAGG